>JBJOGT010000427.1:0-12013 GCA_046048115.1 Cyanobacteriota bacterium
ATAGTCAAAACTCCAATGGTCAAGCTCACTAGCCAAAACTTTCACCCCTTGCCCTGTGAACGCACCAGTGCTAAAAGTTGCCCCAAATCAAACAATTGCCGTAAATTCAACCCAGGCCTCCGTCGATGAAAACGGCTCGACCCAGGTTAGCTTTTCCCCGGTATTTAGGGCATTGCGGGGAGCACTCCAAGGTTCCAAGCAGAGGTAATCTTTACCCTGAACTGCCCAAAAAACTAAGGTTTGATAGAGGTCAGAAAAGGCTATCTCAAGGTGTAGATTGCGGGACGGATCGGTGAATCCCATTTTGTGTTGCTCGATTTGGGTAAAGGCTAGATCTAGTTCGGGTTGATCAAGATTTAAGGCTCCGTTGTAGTTATGGATGACTCCTGTTTTTTGGTCAAGATAGGCATTGGCTGGAATGTGTAGGTTAACGCTGCTTTTTTCCCGGCAGAAGAAGTAGGGGTGGAGTCCTAGGGAAAAGGGCATGGGACGATCGCCTAAGTTAGCAATACGTTGTTGGAGACAGAGCTTATGGCCGCTAAGTTGATAGCTCATCACCAATTCAAACGGAAAGGGAAACACGGCGAGGGTAGCGTCGGAGTAGCTTAATTTAAGATCAAGGCTGGCACAGGTTTGGGTTTGTTGCTGTATCACAGTCCAAGGTAAATCCCGAGCAAAACCATGTTGTTTGAGGGAATAATCTTGGTGATCAAGGGTGTATTGATTATTCGGCAGATTACCGCAGATGGGAAACAGGATGGGAATGCCGCCCCGGATCGATAAACTTGGATCTTGAAAACGTTCTTGATCAAAATACAAAATTGGTTGTCCTTGGATTGTCCACTCGGTCGCAATGCCCCCCCGCGCCGGCACAACGGCTAGCCGGGATAGGCTGTGATCATCTTCAAGAAAATAGGTTAGGGGTTGGTTGGGGGAAAAACTGACTTGGTACATGGTCTGGCCCACAGCAATCGGTTAGGGTTATTATCCCTTTTTTTCCATGCACCAATCCCTAAACTGTCAGGCGATCTCGCAGAGATCCGCTACGGGGTGCGTCGGGCAGAAAAGCCCCTCTGCTAGGATAGTAATTGTCTAAAAAATTCACATAAATCCTTGTTAATTGGTGCTTTGGCGACGATGAAATACCCGACTTGGTTACGCCGCATCAGCGGTTACTTATTAATCTTTGTGGTGGGAGTAGTCTTTGGTTTAGCCAATTTCCCCCAGGCACCGGCCGTGGCTGATGAAGTCCCCATAACGGTGGCCCAACAAACTGTACCAATAAATCCGACGAGTTTTGTGGCCACTGCGGTGGCAAAAACCGGCCCTGCGGTAGTTCGCATTGATACGGAAACCGTGGTGACCCGTCGTGCCGATCCCATTTTTGACGATCCGTTTTTCCGGGACTTTTTTGGCCAGTCATTCCCCGTTCCGCCCCGGGAGCAGCGCATTGTGGGCCAAGGATCGGGCTTTATCATTGATGGCGATGGCATTATCTTGACCAATGCCCATGTGGTGGATAACGCCAGCAAAGTGGTGGTGACCCTCAAAGATGGTCGTACTTTTGACGGAGAAGTGAGGGGAACTGATGAAGTAACGGATTTGGCAGTTGTTAGAATCACCAGCCAAGGGGAGCGCTTACCGGTTGCTCCATTGGGAACCTCTGGCACCTTGCAAGTGGGGGATTGGGCGATCGCCGTGGGGAATCCGGTGGGTCTAGATAACACTGTTACTTTGGGCATCATTAGCACCCTGGGGCGATCGGCCGCTAAAGCCGGTATTCCCGATAAGCGGGTGGACTTTATCCAAACCGATGCAGCGATCAATCCCGGCAACTCCGGGGGGCCATTGCTGAACGCCCAGGGAGAAGTGATTGGCATCAATACCGCTATCCGGGCCGACGCTAACGGGATCGGGTTTGCCATTCCCATCGATCAGGCCAAAGCGTTGAAAAATACCTTAATCGCCGGGGAAAAAGTGCCCCATCCCTACATCGGTGTGCAAATGATGAACCTCACCGCCGACCTAGCCCGCCAAAATAACCGCAACCCTAATTCTCCCTTTATTGTGGCGGAAGTAGATGGCATTTTAGTGATGCGAGTCTTGCCGAGTACCCCCGCAGAACGGGCCGGTATTCGTCGCGGCGATGTGATTGTTACCGTGGATGACCGCCCCATTACCGACGGCGCTAAACTCCAAGCCATGGTGGAGAAAGCAGGACTTAACCGTCCCCTAAAATTGGGTATTCTCCGGGGCGATCGCCGTATCAACCTAACGGTACAAACCGCCCAACTTCAGTCTCCCAATAGCTAGGTTTGAAGCAACATCTAACCTGTCTTTCAGACAAAATTCAGTAAACTCCGTCATAGTAAAAACAGTTCTAACGCTGGCTCATCATTCCGACGCTAACTAACCGGACTGTTTTTTTCAGCTTTTCCTGACCTATGAAAAGACGCTACCTTTTAGAAGTGGGCACGGCTTCCCTTGGTGCCGTCTGGCTCGCTCAATACCTTGCTTCAGCAGACAACTCAGACCCTATGACTAAAACTAATGAAACCTTCGAAATCACCAAAACCGAAGCAGAATGGCGGGAACAGTTAACCCCTGAGCAATTCAAAGTGCTCCGCAAACATGGCACGGAACGGGCCGGCACCAGTCCCCTCGATAAAACCTATGATGCGGGCATTTACCACTGTGCAGGGTGTGAACTGCCGTTATTTTCTTCGGAAACCAAATTCAATTCCGGCACGGGTTGGCCCAGTTTCTATGCCCCTTTAGATAATGCGGTGGCCTATACCGTGGATAAATCCTTTTTTATGGTCCGTACCGAAGTCCACTGTCGCCGTTGTGGCGGTCACCTCGGCCATGTGTTTGACGATGGTCCCAAACCGACAGGAAAACGGTATTGCATGAATGGGGTTTCATTGTCCTTTGTGCCGGCTGACGCTTAACCTTATCTAGACCGTTGAATTACTGTTTTTAGCTGGTGTTTTCTGCACTAGCTTTTTTTGTGCAGCCACACAGACTTTTGTTCACAATGGGGCGATCGCCTAGGAAAGTCCAGATCCCGGTTCGTCCACAATGCCGGCCTCTGCCAACAAAGCCCGCAACCGCTGATTCTCCCTATCCATTAGATCTGCCCGTTGTTTTTCCGCTTCAGCCTTGAGCCGTTCCTGTTCAGCCCGTTGTTTTTCCGCTTCAGCCTTGAGCCGTTCCTGTTCAGCCCGTTGTTTTTCCGCTTCAGCCTTGAGCCGTTCCTGTTCAGCCCGTTGTTTTTCTGCTTCAGCCTTGAGTCGTTCCTGTTCAGCCCGTTGTTTTTCTGCTTCAGCCTTGAGCCGTTCCTGTTCAGCCTGTTCCGTCGGGGTCAATAACCAGTTTCCCGCCTCGTCATACCAGCGTAACCAACGACGTTCAACACCCTGCACCGAACCAAACCATAACCCTAGGCCCAACTTTGCCCCTGGCAACCAAACCCCCTGCCCCGCTGGGGTTAACCGTTGATAACGATCGCCTTGTAACTGATAGGCTCGGAACTCATCGGTATATCGATTAAAGGTGAAGTAGTAAGGAATTCGTAAAATTTGCTCATAAACCTGCCATTTTGTCGGGGGCTTATCCACCGCCCTCAGGGTATTGCCTAAATCCTCTGCTTCTGTCCCCAGGGAAATCAATTCCACCGCCACAAAGGGCGTAATGCCCTCCTGCCAGATCACATAACTTAAGCGTAAATCGTGACCGTCATATAAACGGGAAACCCCCAACACCGCAAACCAATCCGGGCGTTTATACCACTGGGGATGGTGGGGATCATAGTAGAGATTTAAATCACTGCCAGTAAATATCTGCTCCGTGGTCCAATCCGGCGGCATAAACGTCAAGCGGAGCAATTCCGGTTGCAGTAAATGAAATTCGTCAGGCAAGCCAGGCTCCTCAGGATCTTCACTGGGTAAATCATACATGGTCGGCATTGTCTCACGGGGGGACTTGGGGGGATCAATTTGGGGGTAGTAAACCATGGGTTAGTCATCGTGCGGCAGGGATGGTATCCAGCATAGCAAAGCACAATTTCCGTGCACTACGGGGGCAAGGAAGACAGAACGGCGATCGCCATTAATCACCAACCAAAAAAGGGGGACGCAGAAATTTCCCCCTTAATTAATTCTTTAAAAATGATTCATCAAACTTGCTAGGAAAGTGAAACCCAACAACGTTAATGTAATTGAATGACTTTTGGTTGGTCAAACATGTGGACGGTATCCACAAACCGAGCTGTGCTGGACTGACTGGAAATCACCAAGCTCTGGGTACGGGCACCACCGTGGAAGAAACGCACACCTTCCATCAATGTGCCGGGAGTAATACCACAGGCAGCAAACAAGACCGTTTCACCACAGGCTAATTGCTCGCAATCGTAGACCGCATCGGGATCTTTAATCCCCATGGAGGTTAGGCGTTCAATGTTGCCTTCCCGGCTCTCACCGATCAAGCCAGTTTTAACGACTTCAGGATCATAAATAAGTTGCCCTTGGAAGTGACCCCCCAAGCAGCGCATGGCCGCAGCGGAAATAACCCCTTCAGGGGCTGCACCGATTCCCATTAGAGCGTGGATGTTCGTCCCCGAAAAGGCACAGGAAATGGCAGCGGAAACGTCACCGTCACTGATTAGACGCACCCGGGCACCGGCGTTACGGATTTCTTGGATTAATTCTTTATGGCGGGGACGATCCATGACCACCACCACCAATTCTTCCACACTCCGGTTGAGGCAGTCAGAGAGGATTTTGAGGTTTTCGGTGGCAGATTTGTTAATGTCCACATGGCCTTTGGCCGCCGGGGGCGCTGCCAGCTTTTTCATGTAGAAGTCGGGAGCGGCAAACAGACCGCCTTTTTCGGAAATCGCCAACACGGCCATGGAACCATTTTGACCATAGGCTACGAGATTGGTGCCTTCGCAGGGGTCCACGGCAATGTCAATTTCCACTAATTCATCAGGGTTGCAGACGGTTTTAGCATCTTCTCTGGTGCAAATCCCGACTTCTTCACCAATGTAGAGCATGGGGGCATCATCCCGTTCTCCTTCCCCGATGACAATGCGACCCCGCATGTGGATTCGGTTCATCCGTTCGCGCATGGCTTCCACTGCCACTTGGTCAGCGGTGTTTTTCTCGCCTTTGCCCATCCATTTCGCCGAGGCGATCGCCGCCAACTCAACGACTTCAATAATTTCTAAACCGAGTGTACTGTCCACGAATTAAGTCCTCCCAACTGCTGATTAGGTTTCCCTAGCCTGTATGGATAAAAATGTTATTAGTCAAGAGTCTATCAGAGTGGGGGATCAGCGTACAGCGTCCCTGGGGAGCGGCAAACATTGGGGAAACAATTAGGACGAAACCCCGTTCTTCCCTGATAATAGTGCCTTGATCTATTAGAAGTCTGCCTTGTGTCTCAATCTGGTAAATCGTCCCGGTCTCTAGCGGGGATAGCGGGAATTGTGGCGATCGCCACCTTGATCAGTAAAGTGTTTGGCTTAGTGCGGGAACAAATCATCGCCGCTGCCTTTGGGGTGGGCATGGTGGTCAATGCCTACGCGTATGCCTATGTTATTCCTGGTTTTCTTTTTATTTTATTGGGGGGCATCAATGGCCCTTTCCATAGCGCCTTGGTGAGCGTGCTTTCTAAACGGGACAAACAAGAGGCCGCCCCCCTGGTGGAAACCGTTACCACCCTAGTCAGCGCGATATTATTGGGGGTTACGTTAATTTTGGTTGTCGGAGCGGGTTTATTTATCGATGTGCTTGCCCCTGGGTTGGAACCGGAAACCCGACGCATTGCGGTGCAACAACTGCAAATTATGGCTCCCATGGCATTGCTATCGGGGTTAATTGGCATCGGCTTTGGGACGTTAAACGCAGCGGATCAATATTGGTTACCCAGTATTAGCCCCCTACTCTCCAGCATTACGGTGATTTTGGGCCTAGGGGTGGCGGTTTGGCAGTTGGGCGATCAATTAAATACCCCCCAAAATTGGTTACTGGGGTCTTTATTGCTGGCAGGGGGAACCACCGCCGGGGCCGTATTGCAATGGTTAGCCCAAATCATTCCCCAGGCCAAAGCGGGGATGGGGAAAATTCGCCTGCGGTTTGAGTTTGGTTTGCCCGGAGTCAAGGAAGTGATGCAAGTGTTAATTCCCGCAACCCTGTCGTCGGGGATGTTGTATATCAACTTTGCCACTAATCTCTTTTTCGCCTCTTTTATTCCCAATGCAGCGGCGGCCATGCGCTACGGCAATTTTGTGGCGTTGACCCCGTTGGGCATTATTTCCAATATGATTTTGGTGCCCTTCTTGCCAGTTTTTTCCCGCTTAACCGATCCCAATGATTGGCCAGAGTTGAAGTTACGCATTCGCCAGGGGATGTTATTGAGTGCGTTAACGATGCTGCCGTTGACCGCTATTTTGATCGGTTTGGCCACACCCATTGTGCAAGTCATTTATCAACGGGGGGCCTTTAATGCGGAAGCTGCCACCGCCGTTGCCCCGGTGTTAGCGGCCTATGGCTTGGGCATGTTTTTCTATTTGGGGCGGGATGTGTTAGTGCGGGTTTTCTACGCCCTAGGGGATGGCAATAGTCCCTTTCGGGTCAGTGTATTTAATATTTTCTTGAATGCTTTGTTAGATTTTCTGTTGTATAAACCCTTTGGCACGGTGGGCATTGTGATGGCGACGGTGGGGGTGAATTTGTTTTCCATGCTGGTCTTTTTGGGGATGCTCGATCGCCGTTTAGGGGGATTACCCTTACTAAACTGGGGGTTGGATGTGGTCAAATTAACCGGCATTGCGGCGATCGCCGGAGTTATTGGTTGGCGCAGTAGTTTACTGTGGGAAAATGCGTTGGGAACGGGAAATTTACTTTTAAAACTGCTGGAATTATCGATTATGTCAGGGATTATTATTGGCTTATTTGGTCTAGGGGCTTGGCTGGCTAAAGTCCCTGAGGTGAATTTACTCGGCGATCGGCTGTTGAAAAAGTTTAAACGTGCGTAAATAATAACGCTCTTTGCCTTGATGCGAATAGTTGAGCTAAAGTTGACCTCAATCCAAGTCCTAAAGACGCTGATAGCGCATCCCTGGTTGTTGACGGACTAACCCCAATAATTCAAGCTGCAATAATCCCGCTGAAACTTGACCGATTTCCATGGCACTGTTGATCACAATTTGATCTAATGCAGTGGATTCAGGGGCGATCGCCTGGAGTAGGTTAGACAGCACCGGATCGAGATCCGCCGGAACAGGACGGGGAGAGGATGGCGGGGGACTTAGGGGGGGCGGGGACAATGCCGTCAGTTGTTCTTGACCCGTCGAATCTAGTTGGGGAATCGCCCCCAGACTTTCTAATAATTGCCGTTCCGAAAGAATAACCTCTGCTCCGTTGTGAATTAGATTTAAACAGCCGTGGGCCTCCTTCACATCGGGGGAGTTGGGCAGGGTAAACACATCGCGGTTAAAGTCGTTGGCATATTTGGCCGTAATAAGGGCACCGGATTTGGGTGGCGCTTCCATCACCAGTACTGCCCGACTTAGACCGGCAATAATCCGGTTACGAGCAGGAAAATTCCCCCGATCAGGTTTTGTCCCCACCGCATATTCACTCAAAATTAGCCCGGTTGCCGCAATTTGTTCAAACAAGGCTTTATTTTGGGGGGGATAAATCACATCTAATCCCGTGCCTAAAACGGCGATCGTGCGACCCTGGGCCCGTAAACAACTGCTATGGGCCACGGCATCAATCCCCGCCGCTAGGCCAGAAATCACCGTAAACTGACTCTGGGCCAGGGCTTGGCTGATTTTACGAGTCCAACGGCTACCGTGTTCAGTGGGATAGCGCGTCCCCACGATACCGATACCGGGAATCTGTCCCTGATTTTCTGCGACCTCGACATGGCCCCGGTAATATAAAACCGGCGGCGGGCTGGGAATTTCCCACAACAGACGGGGATAGTCGGCATCGGCGGGAGTCCAAAAGTGCGGATTGTTTTGTTGATGCTGATCCAGAAAGTCTGCGGGATCAAAGGTTGACCGCTGTTCCAGAATTTGATGAATTAATTTTCCCCCTAAGCCATCCACTTCCCCCAGGGCGATTGCCGTTGCTTTCCAAGCATTTTCCAGCAGTTCAAACTGTTGGGCAATGCGTTTCAGCAGAACAGGGCCGACCCCCCGGATTTGGCTCCAGGCTAACCAATAGGCTCGCTCACTCGTCACGGCTACCCCTGATTGTTACGGAAAAAGATTAGGCTGATTATATCAGTCTGGTAGATTGACCCCGTCCAGTTATCATTCCCATCCCCGAATGGCTCAACCTGTAAGGATACCGAATACGCGCCATTATTGGTTAGAAAATGCCCATATTCTTCCCTATTTAGTGGCTGATTACCTTGATCTATCTGCAACGACCCCAGAGGGGTTGGCCTTGGCTCATTTAGAGATCAAACACGGGCAGTTAGGGCAAATCATTCCCGCGACAGCATTAAACCTAAGTTCGCCGACCATTCCCCGGATCGATCTTGCCAAACGGATTATTTTTCCTGGATTTGTGGATCTTCATACCCACCTGGATAAAGGGCATATTTGGGAGCGATCGCCAAATCCTGATGGTACATTTTGGGGAGCAGTTCACAGTGCCCAACGGGATCGGGAACAGTATTTTCGGGCAGAGGATGTGTATCGGCGCATGGAATTTGCCCTGCAATGTAGCTATGCCCACGGCACCACGGCCCTCCGCACCCATATTGATGCAGCGGGGGAACCCGGAAAAATGAGTTTTGAGGTGTTTGAACAGTTACGCTCCGACTGGGGCGATCGCCTTAAATTGCAGGGGGTTTGTTTGGTGACAACGGATTATTATCTAACTGCGGCTGGGGAAGCCCTGGCGGATCACATGGCGGATCAAGGACATATTTTAGGGGGCGTGGCCTATGCCAACCCTGATTTAACCGCCCAATTAGCCCGCTTGTTAGCACTAGCCCAGGAACGAAATTTAGATTTAGATTTGCACGTCGATGAAACGGACAATCCTGAATCCCAGGCCTTGCATCAGGTGGCGACCCTGGCGTTGAAACAGGGCTTTACGGGGCAAATTATTTGTGGCCATTGTTGTAGTTTGGATCAGCAATCCCCGGCCCAAGTTCAGGAAACGTTAACGTTGGTGAAAAACGCTGGGGTGGCGATCGTCAGTTTACCGATGTCTAATCTCTATCTCCAGGGACGACACCAGCAACCGACCTGGCGGGGAATCACCCGAGTCCATGATATCCAAGGCCACGGTATCCCCCTGGCCTTTGCCAGTGACAATTGCCGTGATCCCTTTTTCGCCTACGGGGATCATGATGGTCTCGAAGTTCTGGCCCAAGCCATTCGCATTGGTCAGCTAGATCACCCCTACGGCCAATGGTGTGCCAGTGTTAATAAAATTCCAGCCCAGTTGATGGGACTAGGGGATCAAGGCGTGGGTCTGCTCAAACCCGGTACGCCAGCGGATTTGATTATTTTCAATGCTCGCCATTTTAGTGAACTCTTTTCCCGTCCCCAGGGCGATCGCCAGATTTTACGGCAAGGTCAACCCTGCCCCGTCGATCTACCGGATTATCGAATTCTAGATGATCTCATGGTTCCCTAAGAATAGAAAGAGTCCCCCAACAACGGTGGAGAACCTAAAATGGCTTGGATTTCTAAAATCCTATTAAGTCGGGAGGCATCATTAAACCCAAGACATGGCTTCCACCAATCCCTTGGGGGAAAAATGTCAGGATTTCACGAAACTTGATTTAATTATACCCAGCCACTTAAGCTTAGAATCTTAAAAAAATAAACCTAAATGTCTTCATTTGACGATTAAAACAATTCCTTAAGACTATGTTTGAAAAGTCAGTCGTGGTCTTCAGTGGACAAGAATTTTAGCCCTAGATACCCCCCTTGATTCCACGGCTTACTGAATAGGGTGTTCAGCAAAACTTTTCAAACACCTTCTAAGGTCTCCTTAGCAAAGGGATTGGCCTCAATCACAGGGCATCAGCCAAGAAAATTCAGGGTGAATCAAAGACTTAATTCAGCTTGAAAACGTGGGGAAAAGCACTTTTTACCATTAATCTGTCTTGGGTTGACAAAGAGCCAATACAATCCAAGATATACTTGTGCTCTAACGTAAACAATTTCATCCTGACAACGGACGGGGTAAATAGCCCCGCAGACCGGGTGTCATCAATGGGGGTATCCAAGGGCCAAGGATCATTCTTAGCAGAGGTGATCATTGCCATGACACTATGATGAACTCGATTATTAAACGCAGAGGCATCGGACAAAATCAGGGCAGGGCGACGAAGTTCGGATTGGCGGTTGGCAAAAGGAATGGGGACAACAATAACGTCAAATTGTTCGTAAATAGTTTTCATAGGTGGCGATAGGCAGAATTGTCAGCTTCGGAATTCCATTCGGTCATAGTATGGGCAATGGCACCTAAATAGTCAGCACCGGCCTCTTTAACTTTGGCAGACAAGGCTTCCTCTGATTGGCCTTCGTATTGACTTAATTCCCCTTCAGGAATAACTAATACGATGACCTCTACAGAAGTGCCAGCAGGGCACGGTAGGTCGTTTAAAGTTAACGTGCCATCTTCTGTCAATGTCGTAATTAGTTTATAGGCATTGATAGACATTATATGGTAATGGAGAGAGGTGTACTTAGCGCAATGTCAAAAACATCGTTTTCTGTTCCAATCCCTAACAATGATCATCAATGGGAATAGATCAATGTGTAATGAATACTGAAGAGAAAATAGACTTTCGACATTAATCAATTATATTAGCAGAAAAGTAAACAACTGTAGAGACATCAGCGGTTTTAACCCGGATTTTTTGACAGACATTGATAAGTTCTCAGGTCTGCATCATGGGAACGGTTGCGGTCTTTATGAAGGTTTATTGGTATTTGAAGCCTTCAACACACGTGGTTTTTGGGTGATGACCGATTTGTAAAGAATGTATTAAGATCGGCAAAAAAGGTAAAGCCCTTTCTTTGCTATCAGATTAAGACCCAAGCTGGCTAACCCTCCCCTATTTTGATGCGAGCAATAAATTGACTGATTAATTCAAGAAAACCATGAATTATTATGCTGTCCTGAATTTACCGAAAAATGCCACGGGCCAGGAAATCAAAAATGCCTATCGTCGCTTAGTGAAAAAGTTTCACCCCGATAGCCAGAGTCAACAGGCAAGCCATGAGCAGATTGTTTTAATCAATGCAGCCTACGAAGTGTTGAGCGATCCCGGACGACGTCGCCACTATGACCAAATTCACGCCAATGGCAGCGGGGCTGCTGAACGGGAGTCCCGTAATCGTCAGGCCAGCCAGGCTTGTTATCAGGGCCAGCATCGGTCTCGGCAGACAGATTTGAACCGGGAGCAATGGTTAAGGCAAGTTTATCATCCCATTGCTGGGGAGTTAACAACCATAATCGAATCCTTAGATTGGCAAGTTGATCGTTTGGCTGCGGATTTGTTTGATGATGAGTTAATGGCCGTGTTTCAGTCCTATTTGGTGGATGTCACTGAATGTTTAAGCACGGGGCGTCAACGGTTAAAATCTGTCCCCAACCCCCAGTCCCTTGCCAAGATTGCGGCTTTTCTGTATTACGCATTGAACCATGTGGAGGATGCCCTGGAGGAATTGACTACGTTTACTCAAAATTACGACGAGTCATTTCTGCATACGGGGCAGGAGTTGTTTCGACTGACCGAGGACTTGTTAGCGGAAGCGGCGGTCACTGTCCAGCGCTGTGATGTCTAGCCGCTGATTAAGATTTACGACTATTGATGTATAAGGGGTCACAAACTTGTTATAAGAGGATCTAGAATCCAGTCCCACATTTATGCAGAGATGGCTGGCATTGATGTTTTTGCTATAGGAGGCGGGGAATGACCCCATTGGAATTAATCTACCCAATCATCGGCTTGCTTTTTGCCC
>JBJOGT010000428.1:0-3469 GCA_046048115.1 Cyanobacteriota bacterium
GTCGGGGGCGTCCGCATATTTGGGGAACGGCTCTATGCCATGCGTCTCTGGGTTAATCCCCTCAAACTCGCGGCCCAAGGGTTGACCATGGCGGATTTAGAAGGGGCGTTGCAAGAACAAAATTTACAAATTGGGGCCGGACAAATTGGGGCGGAGCCCGTTGCACCGGGGCAAGAATATCAATTAGATTTACGGGCCACTAGTCAGTTAACGGAAGTCGAGGATTTTGAAAACTTAATTGTGGGATCGGGGGCCAACGGTTCGGTCATTCGCTTCAAGGACGTGGGACGGGTGGAATTAGGGGCACAAAACTATGACAGTTTCCTGCGCTTTCGGGGTAATGAAGCCGTTGGTTTAGGCATTTATCAACTCCTAGACAGCAATGCCCTAGAAGTGGCCAGGCTTGTTAAAGAAGAAATGGTCCGTTTGGCGGAGAATTTTCCCCCGGGCATTGAATATCAAGTGGCATTTGACACCACGGATTTTGTTAAGGAATCCCTGTTTGAAGTGGTTAAAACCCTACTGATTGCCGTTGGCTTGGTGATTTTAGTCATCTTGGTCTTTTTGCAGGATTGGCGCACAGCATTGATTCCCGCCTTAACCATTCCCCTGGCGCTAATTGGCACCTTTGCCTTTGTAAAATTATTTAATTTTTCCATCAATAGCTTGACCCTGTTTGGCCTAACCTTGGCCACGGGGATGGTGGTGGACGATGCGATCATTGTGGTGGAACAAATCAGTCGTTTCATTAAAGACCGCCACGAAGATCCCCAACAGGCAGCCCAGGATGCGATGAAGGAATTAACCGGGGCTGTCATCGCCACGTCGTTGGTCTTAATGGCGGTGTTTGTCCCCGTGGCCTTTTTTCCCGGCACCACCGGAGCCCTATATCAGCAATTTGCTCTGACCATCGCCTTTTCCATCCTGCTATCCACCTTTTTGGCCTTAACCCTTACTCCTTCTCTGTGTGCGCTGTTATTGCGGGAAGGTCAAGCGCCGCCGCCCTGGTTAGCCTGGTTTTTCAATGGCTTTAACCGCTGTCTGGAAATTGTCAGTAATGGTTATGAAAAAGCACTCCAAACCTTAAGCCATTGGAAAGTTTGGGTGATGGGAGTGTTTGCCCTGTTGATCAGCGCCACCGTCTGGATGTATATCACCGTTCCCAACGCCTTTTTGCCCGAAGAAGACCAGGGCTATTTCATCACCATTATCCAAGCGCCCCAAGGGGTTTCCTTGCAATACACCAGCAAGGTGATGGCCCAGGTGGAAAAAGAATTACTGCAAGTGCCGGAAGTCACCGCTACCTTTGCCGTGGGGGGGTTTAGTTTTAGTGGCAACAGTCCTAACCAAGGCATTATTTTCACCCGCTTAAAACCCTGGGGCGATCGCCAAGGGTCGGATCAAACGGTGCAGGCCATTATTCAGAAGATGTTTGGCAAGTTTTCCCAAATTCCGGAGGCCAATATTTTTCCCATTAATCCGGCACCGATCCGGGGGCTAGGACGGTTTGGGGGCTTTGATTTTCAATTGCAGGATTTGCGGGTTAACAGTGAACTGGATACGATGGTGGCCACCATGGGAGAACTGTTGGGGGCAGCTAACGGGAATCCAGCCTTAGCCCGGGTGTTTAGTACCTTTCAAGCTAACAGTCCCCAATTATTGATTGAGGTGAACCGTAATCGGGCCAAGAGTTTGGGCGTCTCCGTGGATGATGTTTTTCGGACGATGGAGTCGGCGCTGGGATCGAACTATGTCAATGATTTTGTCTTGCAGGGGCGTACCTATCGGGTTTATTTACAAGCCGATCAACAATTTCGGGATAATCCCGAGGATATTAACCAACTCTATGTGCGGGCCCAGGATGGCACCATGATCCCCCTGGCTAATTTGGTGAAAGTTACCCCTAGCCTCGGCGCACCGATTATTACCCATTACAACCTATTCCGCTCGATCGCCATTACGGGGTCAGCGGCTCCGGGGGTGAGTACGGGGCAGGCCATGAAGGCCATGGAGGCGATCGCCCGTCAGGTAATGCCGCCGGGATTTGATTACCAATGGTCAGGCATTTCCCTCGAAGAAATCAGTTCCCAGGGCCAAGCGCCGTTGATTTTTGGCTTGGGATTATTGTTTGTCTTTTTGGTACTTGCCGCCCAGTATGAAAACTATGTTGACCCAGTAATTATTCTGTTAGCGGTGCCCCTGGCAATTTTAGGCGCATTAACGGCCCAATCCCTACGGGGCTTTGCCAATGATGTCTACTGTCAAATTGGTTTAGTGATGTTGATCGGGCTATCGAGTAAAAATGCCATCTTGATTGTGGAATTTGCTAACCAACTCCGGGCCCAGGGCTATCCCATTGCTAAAGCGGCCATCAGCGCCGCCCACGATCGCCTGCGACCCATTTTGATGACAGCTTTTTCCACCTTGTTTGGTATTTTTCCCCTGGTGATTGCCACTGGAGCCGGGGCAGGGAGCCGTCAAACCTTGGGTACAGCGGTCTTTGGGGGGATGTTAGTGGCAACCTTTTTAAGCCTGTTCGTCGTGCCCATTTTGTACATTGTCATCAAAAGCCTCAGCGCCCAGATTTTTCCTCCCCAAAAAGCCAGCCATAAACCGATGGCCTAATACTGGAGCCCGTCAATTCCCCCCGTGGGATAGCAAAGCACAGTGAAAAAATACCAAGATTCCCGTCCCAAGTGGGACTTTATTTAAGGGTTATTGTGAGGGGAATCTATCCCATCGATCCCCGCCGACTTCGCACGTTCTAAAGTCTCGTAATAAACCTGTTGACGTGGCACTCCTAAATTAATTCCCGCTACTTCAAAGGCATTTTTGACCCGGAGACGAAATTCGCGGCCGACGCTCCAATGTTGTCCGGCTTGGGTTTTAAGCCAAACTTGGAGTTGAATGCCCCGTGAAGCGATATTATCCACCCCGAGGATCGCCGCCGGTTCTAAAATTTTGTCATGCCACAGATCATCATTTTGCATTGTTTCCGACACTGATTTGATCACATCCAATGCTTGTTTAATATTATTACTTTGATCGATTTCAAAAATACATTCTGCCCTTGACCAATCCTTGGTTAAATTTTCGACGATGGTAATTTTGCCGTTAGGAATAGTACTCAGTCGCCCTTCTGTCCCCCGGAGTTGAGTAATATAAATATTCATATTTTCCACTAAGCCGCCAACTTCCCCAATTTTGATGACATCGCCGATGGCATAGCGGTCTGTCCATAAAATCAATGCGCCGTTCAACATATCTTCCACCACATTGCGTCCTAAAAAAGCTACCACAAAGGCGACTCCCCCAAAGCTGGCTAGAACAAGGGGATTAATACCGAGTAACCAAATGGTGCCAATGATACCCACAATGCTCAACACAAAAGAGACTCCCCCTTTTAGGGCGGGGGAATAGGTGGCAACCCTGAGGGTATAGCGATTAGATTCACTATTCAGTAATTGAC
>JBJOGT010000429.1:0-5802 GCA_046048115.1 Cyanobacteriota bacterium
TTCTCCGCCACTCCCTTAGTCGCAAGTCGTGACAGGGGAAAAATAATTATCTTTTATTAAAAACCATAAGTTTTTATCTCTGGGCATGGACATTGCTGGCTTTTTTCTGGGTTCCAGAGCCGATGACTCTTTGCTAGTATTTAGGTCAGATTATTTTTCTGATTTTTTATTAGCGCTTCAATAGCCTTACCGTTTAATTCCTATGCCCCGTACCCAACGTAACGATAATTTTATTGATAAGTCCTTCACCGTGATGGCGGATATTATTCTCAAGATTCTGCCCACCAATCAAAAGGCCAAGGAGGCGTTTGTCTATTATCGGGATGGCATGTCGGCCCAGGCTGATGGGGAATATGCCGAGGCCTTGGATAACTATGAGGAAGCCCTACGGTTAGAGGAAAATCCCAATGACCGCAGTTACATTCTTTATAATATGGGCTTAATTTATGCTAGCAATGGCGATCACGACAAAGCCCTTTCCCTCTACCAAGAGGCGATCGCCTTAAATCCGAAAATGCCCTCGGCGTTGAATAATATTGCGGTGATTTACCACTTCCAAGGGGAAAGGGCCAAGGAATCTGGTAATGCCGACGAGGCGGAAAATCTATTTGATAAGGCCGCAGAGTATTGGAAACAGGCGGTGCGCTTGGCTCCCAATAACTATATCGAAGCCCAAAACTGGTTAAAAATCACCGGGCGATCGGAAATGGATGTTTTCTTCTAAAATCCCATCACCTTAGCCACGGCGTCTAACTCCGGCTTGATCCCGGCTTTGACTTGATTGCCACTATTGCTCACCGCACAGTCGGGATCTTTAAGACCATTGCCGGTCAACACACACACCACTGTGGCCCCGGCCGGAACCTGATCTTTGCACTTTAACAACCCCGCCACAGAGGCCGCACTGGCCGGTTCACAAAATACCCCTTCTTCGGCGGCCAATAACCGATAGGCCGCTAATATTTCTTCGTCGGTGACGGCATGGAATTCCCCTTGACTGGCTTTGGATGCCTCCCAGGCCTTATCCCAATTGGCCGGATTACCAATACGAATGGCAGTGGCCAAGGTTTCGGGATGACTGACAGGTTGGCCGTGGATAAAGGGAGCCGATCCCGCTGCTTGAAAGCCCATCATCCGGGGGAGGCGATCGCCTTTGCCTAAGTCTTTATACTGACAAAAGCCCATCCAATAGGCGGTAATATTGCCCGCATTACCCACGGGGATACAGAGCCAATCGGGAGCTTGCCCTAAGACATCCACAATTTCAAAGGCAGCGGTTTTTTGTCCTTCCAACCGATAGGGATTAACGGAATTAACCAGGGTGACGGGATAATTTTCCGATAACTGCCGCACCGCTTTGAGGGCATCGTCAAAATTGCCGTCAATGGCGATCACTTCCGCACCGTAAATCAACGCTTGTCCCAATTTCCCCAACGCCACGTAACCATCGGGAATAATCACAAAGGCTCGCATTCCCGCCCGTCGCGCATAGGCCGCTGCCGCCGCTGAGGTGTTCCCCGTACTGGCGCAAATCACGGCCTTGGCCCCGGCTTCTTTGGCTTTGGAAATGGCCATGGTCATGCCCCGGTCTTTAAAACTGCCGGTGGGATTCAAGCCATCATATTTAACAAAAACCCGTACATCCCGACCAATCTGAGCGGCGATCGCCGGAGCGGGAATGAGGGGGGTATTGCCTTCGAGTAGGGTCACCACCGGGGTGCTTTCGGAAACGGGCAACAATGGGCGGTAGGTTTCAATTAATCCACGCCAACGACAGGCTGAAATCTGGGGACAAACCGGGCTAGCACTTTGCAACACTGTCGAATTTGAGGCGGCTTGGGGCATGGTAAAAGGACTAAAAAAATTAAATGGGGGCGCACTGTGTTGTAATTTCCGCAGGAATCCCCAAAACTTCATTTTACAAAACAGAGGTCATGGCCGCATGGAAATCTGCAATTTCTCCCCAGATCAACCTTAGCCACTGAGTTTGTTATAGTGAATTGATTGGGTAAAGTTTTGTAACAAATAGGTGGCATTTCCGTTGAAACCCTCCCTTCCTATTTCTCCTCCCCGGCCATGGCACTCGCTGGATTTATTATGGCAAGGGGATGAAGCGGCGATCCAACGGGGGCTTTCCCATCAATTATTACCACCGACCTGGCAAATCTTAATCTTGGGCGACGGTTCCCCCACCCGCCATTTACAGTTATTAACCGGGGAAAAAACCGAAGTAGATGTGATTGATATGTCCCTCGTGGGGGATGACTTAGATGGCGCACCGCCCCAAATCCAAACCGTGCCCGATCCCCATTTACGTCGCCAGGTTTGGTTAAGAACCCAATCGGGGCAACGCCTTGCCTATGCGGTGTCTTGGTGGGATGCGAGCCATATCGATGAATATTTGCAAAACCGGAGTTTACCGATCTGGGAAAGTTTATCTCGCTTGCACACGGAGTTATACCGGGATATTCAGGGCATTTATTGCGGTCATTGTCCAGCCCTAGAAACTGCTTTTGCAGAAACGGGGCCATTTTGGGGCAGACATTATTTGTTTTGGCATGATCGCAAACCGTTAACCCTAATTTATGAAGTGTTTTCCCCTTATTTAGCCCGCTACTTGGGTCCGTTAATACCACTAAAATTGTAGGCTAAAGGCTTGACAGAATAGTTTACTTGTTTAAAGAACTGGAATATTTACCCGACCTTTCGTAATAGTACATCTAAGCTGGGTGCCAGGGTGGGGTGGGGATTTATCATCGACGGGTTGGGGGACTTTTAAGATATTCCGACAGGATGGAAGCACTCCGTAGTTGGTTGAAGGCTGCGGCAATTTTAGTGCGATTTGCTTTCGGAATAGCAATATTGATTAAAGGCATAAAGTAATCTCTTCTAAAATCCCATTTAATTGAATCTGTCCAAAACCGTAGACAAAATCAGACATTAAGCAGTGGATCAACTGTAGATGATGGTCAACTATACCGCCGCCGAAAACGACGATCAAAATTAGCGCCTTTGCGACCATTACAGCTCGCACAAAGGGTTTGGAGGTTACTCAGATCATTACTGCCCCCTTTGGCTAAGGGAATAATGTGATCCACTTGTAAAGACACTTCCGACGGCGATCGCCCACAGCCTTGACAACGATACTGATCCCGTTGAAAGACATAATCCCGAACCGATTGGGGCAAAGGAATGCGGGGAGTTTTTTCCATAGGATTAGGGCACTGCGATAGGATTTATCAATTTTTGTGAAGGGATGGTAATGAGTCTCTCATTTAGCACATAGCCTTGTATTAGCATAATTTCCCCTGTTGATGAGGTTTCCATGTCTCAGATTGCCCCCCAATGCCACCACCTGCGCGAGCAAGTCAACCAACTGATCGAACTACTGCGGCAAGAACCCACTCTCCGCAGTCAGCAGGATACGAGCATTGTGGAAACGGCTTTGGGCAAGGCCCTATCACCCCGATTTGAGATTGTTTTTGCCGGGGCGTTTAGCGCGGGGAAGTCGATGTTAATCAATGCGTTACTGGAACGGGAATTACTCTACAGTGCGGAGGGTCACGCGACGGGGACGGAATGCCACATTGAGTATGCTGAACCGAACGAAGAACGGGTGGTGCTGACTTTTTTAAGCGAAGCCGAAATTCGACAACAGGCATTAATTTTAACCAAATACCTTGGCATTGATGCCGGAGATTTACATCTCAATCAACCGGATTCCATCAAATTGTTAACCCAATATTGTCGCCGTATTATTGAGGAGGAAGGAGGAGAAAATAAATCAGAAAAAGCGAAGCAAGCCAATGCGTTATATTTACTGACCACCGGCTTTGAACAAAATCGAGAACGTATTCAAACCCTACAGAATGCAACTTACTCGATGGATCAATTAAATTTTTCAAGCTTAGGTGAAGCGGCGAGTTACGCACGGCGAGGGGCCAATAGTGCTGTCTTGAAACGCTTAGATTACTATTGTCATCATCCCTTGTTGCAAGATGGTAATGTTCTGGTGGATTTACCGGGGATTGATGCCCCAGTGAAAGAGGATGCGGAACGTGCCTATCGTAAAATTGAAAATCCAGATACCTCGGCGGTAGTCTGTGTCTTAAAACCAGCCGCAGCAGGGGATATGACGGCGGAAGAAACCGCGTTGCTAGAACGAATCAGCAAAAATCCTGGCATTCGGGATCGGGTTTTTTATGTCTTTAATCGTATTGATGATACATGGTATAACACCCAATTGCGGCAACGGTTAGAAAGCTTAATTCAATCCCAGTTTCGAGATAATTCACGGCTGTATAAAACCAGTGGTTTGTTAGGGTTTTATGGTAGTCAAGTAAAACAGACCAATAGTAGTAATCGCTTTGGCTTAGATTCCATTTTTGCCGACAGTATTAAAAATCCCGATGGTGAAGAAGAGGCACCATTATTTGTCAGTGAGTTTAATAATTATTGTGCTAATTCAGGCAAATTATTGGCGACGATGTTCCGGGTTTCGGTGAATGGTTATGAAACCCCCAATGAAAATTATGTGCGAATTTTGAGTGAATGGGGAATGCCCTTGGTTGATCAACTCATCCATGACAGTGGCATTGAATCATTTCGATCTGGTATTGGTCGTTATTTGGCAGAGGAAAAATATCCCGAGTTGTTTGCCACTTTAGCCAATGATTTACAGCCTTTGTGCATTGCGTTGCGGCAATTTTATTTGGAACAATATCGACAACTAGATAGTCAACCCCGCGAAATTGAGGCGATGAAAGCCCAAGAGTTGACGTTATTAAATCATGCGATGCAGGAGTTGGGCGTAGAATTTCAAGCTTATATTTCCCAGCAAGTTAATGATGTGGTAACGGGAATGGATAAGGATTTTGATTTGGATTTTTCTAAATTAAAGGCGCGGATGGTAGCACGGTTAGATGAGTTGATCAAAACGTTTTCGGTGATGAATGCCTACAGTCGAGCAACGTTAAATCATCCCCGTAATGCCACGGCTCCGTTTATTGCGGTATTAGTAGAGGCGCTTTATTACCTTGCCAATGAGCTAGAAGATACCTTTGTTAGTTGTGTAGAAGAATTGATTAAAAGCTTTTTCCAACGCTTAGGCGATCGCCTGCGGAAAGCGGATTGTTATCACCAAATTTATCGATTATTGGGTAATGATGGCGGCGTGGAACAGTGCTTAAAACAGGTTGAAATTGATGTCACGAAAGCTTTAATTAGTGAAGCTCGGACAGAGTGCGATCGCTATGTGCGGGAAAGTCCCCGTTTTTATGATGAAGGCACGTTTTCAATTTATCAATTCCGTCAAACGCTACAGCAAACCTCCCAAGGTTATGATGCCCAAGCCATTATTGAGGCTGAACCGGCAATCCGTGAGTTATTAAAATTAGATTTTGAGCCAAAGGTGTTTAATACGGTGCGGAAAAATTTCCGACAAACGGTTAATCAAGGTCTAAAAACCCATTTATTGCCAATGGCTAGTCAACACGCAGAGGTTATCCTACAACAATATGATGTAGCCCGAGCTTATTTAGAAAAGTCATTGGAAAAGGAGGCAGAGGAAAAAATTGCACGAAATTCTCGCTTACAGTCGGAAATTCAACAAAAAATCGATCAATATCAAGACAGTGTGCTAGGTATTAATGAGTGTTTAAAGGCAATGAAGATTATTGATCAATTACCTGTTATTGCTACAACGGATATGATTGCCCCTGTGGTTGAGGTTATTGAGAGTGAAGTTGTCAATGAAGCAGAAGACATTTAATTTTTCTGCTTTTACAAATTTCTAGGGATGAG
>JBJOGT010000430.1:0-3314 GCA_046048115.1 Cyanobacteriota bacterium
TGAATCCGTGGCAAGTTTCAGCCAATTACAAAGTCTTTATGATCAACAATGGCCCGGCATTTATATCCTCAAAGCCGCCATCATGGGGGATCCCCGGCAACTCCATCGGTGGTTAAGTACCTATCCGATTAAGGCAATTTTTTCCAGCGTCTTTGAAACGGCGATCGCCAGACAACAGGTTTTACAATTAGCCCAACAGTGGAACCTAAAGAATTATGCTGTGGGTTTTAGTCCCCTCAGTACCCAATAATTGCTAGCTAATTGATGGCGAAAAAATTCAGGTTTCCTCTTCCACGTCCTGCCGAGTGCCGCTTGGGGAGGCATTAAAAATGGCATCTAACCGCTGCCTGGCATCATCCACATTCACAGATCGCATCACTAACAAGGGTTCATTGATGGGCACACCATTATCGTCAAACAGTTCAGGATGACTACTCTGGCTGAAGCGACGGGAAGTATTGCTGGGTCCAGACCGTTGGGTTCCCATGCTGACAGAAATCAAACTCCGAATCAGATTACTAACGGCAAGGAAAGCAATTACCGTAAAAGCCAGAATATAAATGAGGTGTAGCACTGAAAATTCCCCTTATTGGTCGGCATCGGAACAGTTATTGACTGCTCCATCTAGCTTAACAAGCTTTTTCCCCGATGAACCAGACAGCGCTTCAGTATTAATCAGTATTAATATGATTTATTTGCCGTGCTGGTATGGGGATTACCGCCCAGGGACTAGCATCCAGTTGCCGTCGAAGGGCGATCGGGCTTTTCCATGGTGACAACGCCAAAAATGCCGTGGCGCTCCATTTTTACCTGGGGATTAACAAAGCCAGCGGCCAGGGCCCATTGGCGGGCCAAGTCCCAGGGCCGGAGTCGCATCGTCCAAGGGCGGCCAGTATGGGCGGGAAGGGTGCGGGCAATTAACTCCAGTTGGGGATGATGGGGTTGAATGGTAAAAATCAAGGTGCCGGGGGCTTCCATAATGCGATAAAGCTGATGAAAGTGCCGTTCAATCAGTTCGTTATCGGGCAGAATTTCATGGAGTCCCGACACCACAATCACATTGGGGCGGGGGTGGACTTGGTTTAAATCCGCGTCGCTAAAGGCATCCCCCTGTTCAATGCAGGCGTTAATGCCCCATTCTTGGGCTAACTGTCGGGCTTGGGCAACATTTTCCGGTTTATAATCCCGTAGGGTGGCGTTTATTCCCTGAGAGGAAAACTTTTGCAACACTTCTAGGTCGTAACGGCCACCACCACAGGCCACGTCTAACAGACGGCAGGGTCGCCCGGCGTCTACATGGGAGGACAACACCGTTTCCAGGGTGGTTTCTAACAATTGAGCGCGATCGCGTATTCCCTGCCAGCCCTGGGAATTGAGATAAAGGCGATCGATCAGGGTTCCTAGGGGTGTGATCCCATGGGGTTGATTGCGGTAAACATATTCCAACATGACGCCGGAATCAAAGCCATAGCGATAACCCAGTCGTACCCCGGCGGAGAGTTGCCCCACCGTGCGTAGGGCTAAGCAAAAAGCGCCGTAGTACCAGGCTTTGGGATTCCACAGGGGTAAGGGGCGGGTGAGTTGGGCGTAGGTGGGTAAAGAATGGGTCGAAGTAATCGTCAAAGTCATGATCAAGTCTCCAAGTTAAGTTGAGGAAAATTCTGTCGCTCAGTTTTGAAAGGCAGCGGTCAAAGTGTTCAAAAAGGCGGATTTATCGCCGTTCCAGACCAAGGGTTCCCCCACGACTCCGCCGCAGACAAAGGGGACTAAGAGGGGATCGCCTTTCGGTAAGGCTTTACCGAGGTTAGTCAGGGTAATGGGAATAACGGGAACGGCGGGATGCCGTTTAGCCAGATGGGCAATGCCACATTGCAACGGACTAAGCTGTTCTGGTTGGCCGCGGGAGCCTTCGGGAAAGAGGATAATAATTTGTCCTTGGGCCAGGGCTTCGGCACATTGCTGAAGAAAAGCGCGATGGTTGCTAGGGTCGGGGGATTTCTGGGCAGAGTCGGCGATCGCCACAGGGATAATGTCCAACACCTGACGGGCAAACCAGGCAAGGCAAGGATTTTGGTGGAGAAAATAATCGGCGTTGGCTACGGGGCGCAGTTGGGGGGCCAGGGCCAGGGGAAACAGGGACATTAACACCAGGGCGTCTAAATGGCTGTTGTGGTTAGCGACAAGAATGGCGGGGCCAGCTTGGGGTAACCGTTCCCGATGGCGAATTTCCAATCCCAACAGTAGGTGGGCAATCAGTTTGGTGGCGAGGACAACCCCTTGTTTTAAAACCCGTTTCATACCCCACCCCCGCCGTAAAAATACACGGTGAAATGGAAAAAGATGGGCGCAGTATAGGTGAGGCTATCGACCCGGTCTAAAATACCCCCATGGCCGGGCAGGAGGGTGCCACTGTCTTTGATACCGAGATCCCGCTTCAGGACAGAGATGGTTACATCCCCAATAAACCCGGTGAGGCTAAGCAAGATGCCCAAAATCAAAGCAGCAATTAGGGAGAAGGGGGTTAACCAGGGGGCCAAGCCCACCGCCACGATCGCCGTCGTTACCAGACCTCCCAACAGACCTTCCAGGGTTTTGCCTGGACTCACGGAGGGAACGGCCGGATGACGCCCCCAGAGCTTGCCCCAGCAATATTGGGCAATGTCGTTAATTTCCGTCAAAATCACCAAGTAAAGCAGCAATCCCGTGCCGCCAGTCCCTGGGTTAGTGGTGGGGGAAGTCATCAGCAAATAGGAAAGATGACTAAGGGTATAAACCGTTAACATCAGGCCCCATTGCAACGTGCCAATGGCATTTAAAAAGCCCTGGGTTTCGCCAATTAATACCATCCGCATGGGCAGGAATAAGAACATATAGATGGGAACGAAAATTAAAAACATCCCATACCAGCCGCTATAGACCCAGTAATATTGCAGGATGATGGCGATGTAAGCCCAGATCAACACATGGCGATCGCCGAGGCGGGTGGGAATGAGTGATAAGTATTCCCGCAGGGCTAAGAAACTCAGGCAGGCAAAGAAGACAATCGAAACGGTACGGTTGAGGGTTAACGCCAAGCTAAAAACCGTTAAAATCAGCCACCAAGACCGCATCCGGGCATTTAACTCGCGGTAATCATGGTCAGGGCGACAGCGATTCAGCAACAGGACAATGAGGCTAGCCAGTCCTAACAAGACATAAAGTCCCCCCAGGGTCACCAACACCGACAGAGGTAAGGTTAACGCCATGGCTCACCCCCTGGCAGGCCCGGACGTAACCGATTGGCGATCGTCCAGACTTCTAAGCCACAGACAATG
>JBJOGT010000431.1:0-3231 GCA_046048115.1 Cyanobacteriota bacterium
TGAAATCCCACATTAAAACTAACAATATTTAACTTAAAAAATCAGGGGATATGATTGCAGTCGTACAGAAACAATAGAAGGTATTTGCTAATTTATTTCCCAAGGACTTTTATTTATAAAGTGCTTATTCTTCAATACTCTTTTGGGGAATCTAATGGGTTCGTAAAAAAATCCATAAATATCATCGGTATTAAGTGTTGATTCTTTCCTGTTCAAGCTTGCTTAGGGAATGGGCCTTGGTCATTTTATAACCAAAATATCTGCCATGGCCATCAATTCACTCCCCCATTCAATCTGCTTAAATGGCATCCGCGCAATGGATTAAATCCTGTATCCGTTGGTAAAGATGGCTATTTCTAGCAATGATTTAATGTTTAATTTCTTACTTTATGGAATTAAACATCCACCTTTAACTGTCGTCTATCTTTAGGGATTAAAACACAATGAAAAGTACTTTGACAAAAGCCTTGGCGATTTCTAGCGTCGTTGGTTTAGGTCTTTTGGGCACGACCAATGCCCAGGCCACATCAATTACCCCTGCCCAGAATTTTTTCAATCCAGCCGGGGCTAACACAATCTCAGATGGAACATGGTCAGCGACGGGTCAAGGATCTACTCCCAATCCTCTTGTGGGCGTTAACGATTGGACTGTCACTTTAACGGCTTATTCCAATAATGACGCTGCGGTGTTTACAGTAAGTCGTGCGGCAACTCCCTTTGCACCGTCCCCTAATTCCTTTACGACGCTTTATTCGATCACGAACGATAAAAATCCCATTTATGCCGCCGCCGTTGCCCTAGATTTAGTGGGATTTAACAGTATCAAAAATGGATCGATTATTAAAGAGGTCTACGCGGATGCTGAATTTACCACGCTATTGGGGACGGCCTCTGCCATTATTTCTGGTGGGACTGAAACCACGGTGGATGCCTTTTTTGCCCCCCAGGATACTATCTACATCAAAGATATTATTCAAACCAGCGGGGGGGATTTAAGTTCTTACACCAATAGTTATGCTTCTGTGCCGGAACCTCTGACTATGTTGGGGGCAGCGGCGGCCGTTGCTTTTGGTGGTGCTTTCAAACGTAATTCTGCCAAAAAGCAAGACAATAATGATCAAGCCTAGGCCATTACTTAGGGTTTCATTAGTCGTTTCGCATTTTCAGAAATTATTGTTTCTAAAAGTGTGATAGTCAGTCCTCCATATAACCATGATTTGCGCTCACTAGGGGATGTTTAAAGTCTCAGCCTAGTGAGCATTTTTTTGTAACAGTAATGCTGATCAGAATTATTTAAACAATTGACAACAAACGTAACAAACAACCCTGTTTTCTGTTTTTTCTCTTACCGTATAGGTAGGGCGAGCTTTATTGTTGCGTTGAAATTCCATCCCTGCCATTTAAGCCGTCTCTGTCGCATTTGGGAGGAAACGCAGGTGACAAGATTAATTAATCGAACCTCGGCGGGAAAAGCTTTATTCCCTTTGGTGAGCCAAGCATTGCAGACTGAGTTTGATCGCGTTCCACCGGGAGTGGTGATGGCATTACCCCGGGGAGGAATTAAGGTGGCGGCCCCGATCGCCGTGGGATTGGGTTGGCCATTAACGTTATGTTTAGTCCGGAAATTAGGCGTTCCACAACAACCGGAATTAGCTTTTGGGGCGATCTCGCAGCGATCCACTACGCAGTGCGCCGCGCCGGATATTAAAGTGGTTCACCCCGCCTTAGTCAGACAATTACAGTTAACAGAACAACAACAGGCCCAAGTGATTGCCACTGAACAGGCCGAACTAGAACGGCGTTTACGGTGTTACAATCCGCCCCCCTTACCCCAACCGTTGAATAATTATGTGGTGCTATTGGTGGATGATGGCATCGCTACGGGGGCCACCATGGAAGCGGCGATCGCCTGTGTACAAGCCCAAGACCCCCGCCAATTATGGGTGGCAGTGCCGGTGGCATCCCCTGATACGGTGGAATATTTTGAGGAAATCGTAGATCGAATTATTTGCCCTAACCAACCGGATCACCTCCAGGCGATCGGCTATTGGTATGACGATTTTCGCCAAGTGAGTGACCAAGAGGTAATTGATTGCTTGCAATGGTTTGCCAGTCTGACCTAAGCCATGATTTTGCCATTTTTACTAGGGCAATTCAACCTTTAAACCTATCATCTAAACCTATCATCGTGGGAGTTGGCAATGGCTGACGATTTCAATAATCTCAACAATAGATTCTCCCACTATCAACCCTAGGGTACAATTTAACCAGTCACTTGATTGTTGTTCCTTTCTTCCCCTCTTTCGCGGCGGTAAATTGCCCCAGACTGCCGACAGTAATTTCTGGCAGTTGGTCAAAACCGATCAGGTAGCATCAGTCAAATTCGATGGCGATCGCCTCTCATACAAGTGCCCGCGAAGGGATTTTACGCCTCCATGCCCGCAACGATAAGTTTGCCCCCGGCCTAGATTGAGGGAAATTAGCGGGCCACTCTCCCGGCCTTGCGGGGACGGCAACAACAATTTCTAAATTTCTAGCCAATGTCGTTAATCCCCACCGGTCTGTCAGCCCCCAAAGGGCGGCATAGAAGGTTTAGGTCGGCAAACCTCTCGCCCTAATAATTCTGTTATATGATGGGAAGAATTATTAAAATGCTTTTTTTAAGACGGTGATGTTTGCTGAATTATGCCCTTTCAGAACTCTCTAGTTTTTTAATTTCCTGCTACACACGTTCTTGACTGTCGATCGCCGTGACTACTCAAACTCCCCCCGCTACGTCTGACACCGCTGTAACCCCGGCAATGTCCCATAAACTGAATCGCCAAATCATTGTGATCCTCGATTTTGGCTCCCAATATTCAGAACTGATTGCCCGTCGTATCCGCGAAACGGAAGTCTATTCCGAGGTACTATCCTATCGCACCTCCGCTGATCAAATACAAGTCCTGAATCCCAAAGGGATTATTTTGTCCGGTGGTCCCAGTTCGGTTTATGACGACGGTGCGCCCCAATGCGATCCTGCCATTTTCCAACTTGGCATCCCCATCCTTGGCGTGTGCTACGGGATGCAATTAATGGTGAAACAGCTAGGCGGTCGGGTGGAACGGGCAAAACGGGGTGAGTACGGCAAAGCGAGTCTTTTCATTGATGTTCCCAATGTACTGTTTATCTTTGTTGAAAAGGTATGAACTATTTTGATTTTGCATTTTGTTTTATGTGTTGTTTTTCTTT
>JBJOGT010000432.1:0-5406 GCA_046048115.1 Cyanobacteriota bacterium
GCTCAGGGCCATAACGATCGCCGTAATGCACACCGCAAGCACAACTTGTTGTTTCAAGGCGGCGGGTTGACGTTCTTCCTGGGCTTTGATGAGGGCTGTTTTAATTTGGTTGGCGGTGGCGTCGGCGACATCTTGTACCGATTGGGCATACAGTTGGGCGTCCGCACTAGTAACGGTCAATAAAACGTGCTTACCAAGATTTTGGTCATCACTGACCTGAATTACCGTCAAACCATTGAGGATGGAACTGGTCAGCGTTAAAGTTTTAGGATCAAAGCCCCGTTGAATAATTTCCTGTAACCGACTTTCAATGAGTTGCTGCCGATATTCAATGGGACGCAAGGAATCGTCCTGTTGCTGATTGCTCGTCCCCGACTCTAGTACGGCGATCAGAAAAAGGGGGCGGCCATCGAGGCGCACGGTGGTGTAGTCTAAGTTGCCTACGCTGCCTGAATCACGGCTTTGTCCCGTCGCTAACGAGGGGGGTTGTGCCTGGGTTGGTAAGGGTAAATTGATCAGGCTCGGCAAGTTGTCAGGATTCGGGAGTTGGGCCAAGCTGGGAACGATAGCTCCCCCCGTTAATCCGACGAGCACAGCACTAAGTAACCCCAGAATGAGATATTGACGCCCCTGAAAAATGATGTGCGAAAACTTTGCCATAACTTTAACCAGACAAATGTCGGATAAATTCTAGGGGCAATCCATCTGCATCGGCAATAAAGCACACTTCATAGAGGCGATCGCCAATGGATTGTTGTTGGGGATGCAGTAATAGTTTGAGGGGTCTAACATGGTCGGGTCTAGCTTGGTGGGCATGGTCAAAGGCTTGGGTTAACCCTTGTAACCACTGGGGTAAACTTGCCGTATGTTCTGTTAAATCAAAGGATAGATGATAATACCCCACATAATGTTCATCCCCAAAGGCATCGGGGGCCGGGGTGGGTTCAGGGATTTGGATTAATTCAATGCGTCCGTTTAAACCTTCTAGCCAACAGGCTAGGGTGTAGCCCGTGGTAAACCGTTCACAGACTTGGAATCCTAACACCTCATAAAAGGCGATCGCCTGGTGAATATTAGCGGTACGGATAGAAGCATGGTGCATGGTTAGAGCCTGGGGGTTAATCCTATAACATTACCAATTCCCCTAAGACTTCCAAGCGTTTATATTGGCTCAACCGCACAAATTTTTCCGATAAACTTTCCGCAACTTGGGGGGGAATCCAACCCATTTGTTGGAGCAAATGAATCGTTACAGCATATTTAGCCCGTTTAGCCCCATCTTTGACTTTGATCGCTAAGCCCAAACCTTCCCCAATCCGACCGACACATTGAATACCTTCTGCGCCAGCTTTACTGACCAATTCTCCTTCCATTAACCGCATTAATTCCGTATCAAAACTCCCTTCCCCGGCGACAAAGTAAGGGTAATAGGTCATAGCCCGCACCACCCGTTCCAGTCCTAGTTGTTGCCCCGAGGCCAACAGGGCATAGAGATGAGCCATTTGTCCTAACTCCATGCAATAGGTAGGGGCACCACAATCGTCATGGGCAGAAATCAGTTCCGCCCCCGGCATCCCCAATAGTTCTGAGATCTTAGCCAAAATCAACTGTTGAATGGGGCTATTTTGCTGTAGATAAGTATGGAATGGCCAATTGCGATGTTGACAAACCGCTAACATCCCTGCGTGTTTACCGGAACAGCCATGTTGCAGGGCACTTTGGCGACCTTCGGGAATGGGGCATTGGAGGGTGGTGGGGTCAATGTCGGCCCGCCAGAGAATGTTGAACACCTGCCGCGCCTGTTCCGTGGTGCCTTGGTGGGAGCTACACATAATCGCTAAGTCTTTATCGGAGAGGTGATACCGTTCTAAGGTTCCACTACCGGTGACAGCGAGGGCTTGAAAGGGTTTAAGGGCGGAACGAATAAAGGCGCTGCTGCTGCTTGCCCCCGCTAGCATTAAGGCCCGGCCCCGGTCGTCATAGACAATGGCTTCAACCAGGTGATTTGATTCGGTGATGCCTTCCCGCAACAAATGAACGTCAATGGTGGGGGTGTGGGCGCGTTTTCCTCTGGTCATGCTGTTGGGATGGGGTTAGTCGTTATTCTTTTCAATTCTAGGCACTAATGACCCGCAAGAGTGCCCAGGCGAGCAGATCGATGGCCACAATGGCTCCCAATAATTGCAACGTTCCTTGCCAGCGTTGGAGGACAGGGGTTACTTGATAGCGCAGAATTAACTGGTCACGGGTTTGCACTTCGAGGGGTTTTTGCCAGACTTGGCCATCGTACCAACCGGATTCTTCGTAGGTCACCGTTTCCGCCCCTAGGCGATCGCCGACGTAACGCCAACCCAGGTAGAGTCGGAGAACAAATAGGGACAGTAACAAACAAACGCCGAGAATGGTAGTGAAACAAAAGGCAATGGGACGGGTTTCCACGGAAAAACTGGCCGAGGCGATCGGGCTGACCACTAAACTCATCCACACCGCCAAACGGGTTAATTTTTTGCCATAACTCAGTAAATCCACCGTCCCCCAGTTGTACAACCAGGCTTCCTTGAGGGCTTCATATTCATTGACAGGTTGTTGTTCCGATGGGACAGGGGACGGGAGAGAGGATGATTCCACAGGGTTCATAGAGCAAAACGGCGATCGGGTTTCAACATTTAGCATAAAGGAGTCACGAAAAACTGTCCGTAATCCCTGGGCAAGCATTTTGCCAGTTAAGGGGCAATAATCGCTGCCCTTCTCCATTAAGCTGGAATGATCGCGTTTGGTGAACTATGGCTGAATCATCATTATCCGTTTGCATTACCCTGGGAACTCGACCCGAAGCAATTAAACTGGCCCCCGTGATCTGCGCTTTTCGGGCCCAGCCAGATATTGATACCCAAGTCATCCTGACAGGACAACACCGAGAAATGGTGGAACAGGTCATGGCCTTGTTTGCCTTGAGCGCCGATCATGATTTAAAAATCATGCAGCCAAAACAGACCTTGACGGATATTACCCAACGCAGTTTGGAGGGGTTAGGAAAAATTTGGGCAGAAAAACGCCCGGATATAGTCATTGTTCAGGGTGATACCACCACCGCTTTTGCAGCGGCATTAGCAGCGTTTTATCAGCAAATCCCCATTGGTCATGTGGAAGCGGGATTACGTACCGATAATTTATTCAATCCCTTTCCCGAAGAGGCTAATCGGCGACTCATCTCCCAACTCGCTCAGTTGCATTTTGCCCCCACCACCCTGGCAGTGGAAAATTTGCAGAAATCCGCTGTGACCGGGCAAGTGTATTTAACAGGCAATACGGTTATTGATGCCCTCTTAACGGTGGCGGAAAAACAACCGGACTGTCCGATCGCCGGTTTAGATTGGTCTGGGTATCGCGTATTGTTAGCCACTGTCCATCGTCGGGAGAATTGGGGAGAACCGTTACAGGATATTTTGACCAGTTTTAACCAAATTTTGACGGATTTTCCTGACACGGCCTTACTTTTGCCCATGCACCGCAACCCGACTGTCCGGGAACCCATTCAAACCCTATTAGGGAATCATCCCCGGGTCTTTTTGACGGAACCGCTGGACTATGCCCAATTGGTTGGCGCTATTCAAAATTGTTATCTATTACTGACGGATTCCGGCGGCCTGCAAGAAGAGGCCCCCAGCCTCGGTAAACCAGTGTTAGTGCTGCGGGAAACCACCGAACGACCGGAGGCAATCACGGCGGGAACGGCTAAATTAGTCGGAACTAATCCCCAAACCGTAGTCAAGGCGGCCGGGGAATTGCTCCGGGACCCCCAGGCCTATGCCACCATGGCCAACGCTATCAACCCCTTTGGGGATGGGACTGCGAGCCAACAAATTGTCAATGTTGTACGGAATTATTTTTCCTACTAAGGTGGCTGACCAGGAGGCATTCCATTGTCGGTTGTTATCCTATTGCCCCCTCAACGCCGACCCAAACAATTTCTCCGATTCCCATTTTTTCGACGTAGGCGGTCAATTCCTCCGGCGATCGCCCCCCTAAATCCAGTTCAACCCGGCGATCGGGGTGGTGTTGCCGTAACCATTGGGCATAACGAAAGGCCGCCCCTTCAGCTTCGCTATCCACGGGACAAACTAAATAGTCAATGGCAGCGGTTTCTGTCGGCAAACGGTCTGATCCCAACAAACATTGGTGTAACTCCTCAATATTGAGGGAAAAACCGGTCCCAGGAAAGGATTGACCCTGGGGATGGTATTGGCTCAGCAGTTGATCATAGCGCCCCCCTTGCCCTAAGACATAGCAATGATCAGCTTGGCGGCTAATGGCTTGAAAAACCATGCCCGTGTAGTAATCAAAGGATTGGAGCCAACTCAGATCCAACACCAAGGGCAACGGCGCGCCGTAACTATCCTGCACCAAGGAGAGGAGGGATTGCAGGCGATCGACCCGGGCTAGGCTCTCCCCTTCCAAATCGAATTGTGTTAACTGGGCTAACACGTCTGCCACCGTTCCCCGCAGGTCAAATAATTGCAAGGCAAAGGTTTTTGTCGTGCTATCAGGATAGGGGAGTCGGGACAATTCAACTAAATCTAAGCGGGTAATGCAGTCCCGTACAGGGCTTTGTAACTTTTGAGGCAATTTAGCCAATAAGCTCTGGGTCAGGCCCGCATCCCCCAACACCAACTGCCAATCCTTTAACCCCAATTGACTTAAACAGTCAGCAAACAACAATAAAATTTCCGCATCGGCCCTGACTCCCCCCGCAAATAAGAGTTCAACCCCGGCTTGGAAAAACTCCATCTGTCGCCCATGGTAACCTTCGGGGGGATTGCGAAAGACATTGGCACGATAACACAGGCGCTGGGGATGGCTATCAGTCATACGGGTGGCCACCGCTCGGGCGATCGAGGCAGTTAGTTCTGGCCGGAGCCCTAAACGCCCTTCCCCGCTATCTTGCAATTGGATCACCGTACTCGGGGCAATCATCCCCCCGGCCACCAAGGTATCCAACCATTCCAAGGTAGAGGTGACGATGCGTTGATAACCCCACCGATGAAAAACCTGTTGGAGTTGGTCATTGATACACGCTTTTTGGGCGACTTCCAGGGGCAATAGATCCCGAGCGCCAGCGGGGGGATGGTGGAGGTTCATAGGGAAGGAAACGAGGGAAAAAGTTATGCTTAGTCAGCAGACCTAAATATAGTAAGCCGTCATCAGTTTAACCGGCAATAATACTTGCGCCTTTATTTTTGATTTTGTGTCCCCCACCTTTTGTCAATTTATCTTCATTTAAAGAAACAATTCCCATGATAGCTAATTTCTGTTCAAGGAAGGTAAAAGCGAGTATGGTTAGGAATATTTAAAAAATATAAGTAAGTCAGCAAAATAGAAATATTAAAAGTAAACACACCTCCATCA
>JBJOGT010000433.1:0-6478 GCA_046048115.1 Cyanobacteriota bacterium
CGAGAACAGGGGGCGATCGCCACCATTATCACCAAAAGCGTGCCCAAGCAATTGGTATCAAGTTATGGGGTCGTAGTAACCGATGAAACAGGACGGATTGTGAAATTCCAAGAAAAACCGGCGGTGGAAGACGCCCTGAGTACCCAAATCAACACCGGGATTTATATTTTTGAGCCAGAAGTGATCGACTATATTCCCTCCGGGCAAGAATACGATTTGGGCGGCGACTTGTTTCCCCAGTTAGTGGAAAAAGGATTACCCTTCTACGCCGTTAATATGGATTTTGAGTGGGTGGACATCGGTAAAGTGCCGGACTACTGGCAGGCGATCCGGGGGGTCTTGTCGCGGGAAATTAAAAACGTTGAAATTCCTGGCATTGAGGTCAAACCCGGTGTTTATACCGGCATTAATGTGGCAGCCAATTGGGACAAAATTGATGTCCAAGGCCCGGTGTACATCGGTGGCATGACCCGCATTGAGGACGGCGCCACCATTATTGGCCCCGCCATGATTGGCCCGAGTTGTTTGATTTGTAGTGGATCGGTGGTGGATAACAGTGTCATTTTTGAATATTCCCGCTTAGGGCCAGGGGCGCGGTTAGTGGATAAACTAGTTTTTGGTCGCTATTGTGTGGATAAAACCGGGGCGGCGATCGATGTTCAAGCAGCAGCCCTCGACTGGTTAATTACCGATGCCCGCCATGCCACCATCAAAACTCAACCAGAAGACCAGCGGCATCAAGAAATTTCCACGCTCCTGCAATCTTGAGTTAAATTTAATGACCCCCCTTTTTCTCGCTCAGGAGAATTGTCCCATGAACTCTTTTTTGAAATGGTCAGCGGTTACTGCGTTCATCGTCCTCAATAGTGTCAATATCCCCATCGCTGCCCAGGTTGCCCCCGGTGATAGTGTGCCGTCTGTCAAAGATGCACTGTCAGAATCCGGCCTAGATGACATTACCGACCAACCAACCCAGTTAATGACTTGGGTTTGTCAAAATGGGGAAAAGGCGATCGCCGTTGAGACAAAAGAGATGGACAATTGGCAGAGTTTGCTTAACAAAGATTCTTCCTGGCAATGTGCTCAAAATATTCCCACCATTCCCGATGACACCCCGTCTTTTAGTTGTGAATCTAGCACTACCATGGGCTTAATCACGGTCTTTTGGTTGGCCGGGGAAGACGGTAAAACCCAAATGAAAGCTTGGATGAATGATTTAGCAAATGATCAAAATTTGGTTTGTACCCGGAGCCAAAGTAATCCTTTTTGGGAATAGTCATGGGGGAATAGTAATTAAGGGTTGCTGAACAAGACTGAAAAGTTGAATTCTGGGGAGGATGGTATCAGGGCGAGGTTAGATCCATGAAAAGATAAAAAAGTCACCTCATAAATCTGCCCCCAGGACGAAAAAATCACTAGATCTAGACCGTTACCAACGTCATCTAAGCACTATTTCCTACAGTCACGATTAACCTTGTTCTGTCATAGAGTGCGGTAACGGCTCCTCTCTCCTTACCTACCGCTCTATCCCCACCGTTCCTAGGGTTAGCGATTGTTATTTCCTATCAGCGGTGGCATCACCCGGCTAAGGCATTGCCTCAGAACCCCCTACCGGTCAGAAGTAAAGGGCTAATCATACTTTCCCCTGATGGACGGTGACAGACCCTAAGAATTATTCCGTCACGCCCCAAGGATAGGAATCGGCGATCGCCAAAGGGAAATATTGACCGTGGTGCAGACTATCAATGGGGCACAATAGGTAAAGGAGACCTTCACCCCACAATCATGTTGCGTTTTGCCCGTCCGTTGTACCCCTTGGCCTTAGCCATTAGCCAGAATAATCCCGAACAGGGTCATTATCAACTCATCCAAACCCTTAAGACAATAGATCGTCTCCATCGTCAGGGATCGGGATGGGTGATGGAACAGTTAGAACAGGCCTTTAGCCATCGGGATGGGCGTTTACAACAAACCGTTTGGGATTTAAGTTTTCCCAATCCGTTGGGGTTGTCGGCGGGCTGTGATAAGGAGGGAGAAGCGGCGGCACTGTGGCCAGCATTAGGGTTCGGCTTTGCGGAATTAGGGGCGGTGACCCAACATCCCCAGCCCGGCAATCCCCAACCCCGGCTATTTCGTTTACCCCAGGATCGGGCGGTGATTAATCGTTTGGGGGCCAACAATCGGGGCGCTGAAGCCATGGCCAAAACCTTACGAGGGACCTGGGATTACTACCCTCGTACCATTCCCATTGGCATAAACCTATGTAAATCAAAAATGACGCCGTTAGATCAAGCGGTGGATGATTATGTATTTAGTTTTAAAACCCTAGTCCCGGTGGCTGATTATTTTGTGGTCAATGTCAGTTCCCCTAATACGCCGGGGTTACGCAGTTTACAGGAGTCCGATGAATTGGCTCGGATTTTTGCGGGTTTACAGGCAGTTAATACGACGCACAAACCCTTATTGGTAAAAATTTCCCCCGATCTTTCCTGGGAGGCGATCGCCGTCATCATTGAATTAGTTAAAACCTATCATCTCTCCGGCATCGTAGCAACAAATACCAGTACAAAGCGGGAGGGACTGAAAACCCAACTGTTACCCCAAACCGGCAACTCGGTTAAAGCAGAAGCAGGGGGCTTGAGCGGCGAACCCATTCGTGCCCGAGCCACCGAAGTGATCCGCTATATTTATCGGCAGACCCAGGGCGAAATTCCTATTATTGGCGTAGGGGGCATTTTTACCGCCGAGGATGCCTGGGAGAAAATCACCGCTGGAGCCAGTTTACTGCAAATATATACTGGCTGGATCTATGGTGGGCCATGGATAGTACGGGATATTTTACAGGGTCTGGGGCAAAAACTTGATCGCCATCAGCTAACCCAGATTCGGCAGGCGGTGGGACTGGCGGCTTAACTGTCCCCCAAGCAGATACCTAAACCTTTAGCGGTTCTGATTAACGCCCCGTCTAACGACACTGTTTGATAGGTTTGAATAGCCTCTTCAATGGGGACACTAATGGCCTGACGGTTACGCCAAGCGACCATATGATCAAACTTGCCTGTGGCAATTAAGTCCACCGCCGCTACCCCAAATACACTGCCCAATAGGCGGTCGAAGGGAGAAGGAATACCCCCCCGTTGAATATGGCCTAATACAGTAACGCGGGTTTCTGCCCCAGTGCGTTGGGCAATCTGCTCGGCGATGTAACTGCCGATGCCCCCATAGCGGTCTTCCCCGAGTTGTTGAATTTGTTTGACTTGATCTCCTACCTCGGTGCGAACGGCTTCGGAAACCATCACTAAACAGAAGTGCTTACCATGGGTCTGACGTTGGCGAATTTTATTGCAAATATTATCAAGGTGGTAAGGAATTTCTGGGATTAAAATAATGTCCGCTCCTCCGGCAATGCCTGCGGCCAGGGCAATGTGTCCCGCATCCCGTCCCATGACTTCCAACACCATGACGCGGTTATGACTGGCCGCCGTGAAATGGAGGCGATCGAGGGCTTCGGTGGCGATATTGGTGGCCGTATCAAAGCCGATGGAGATTTCCGTTGCGCCTACGTCGTTATCAATGGTTTTGGGAATGCCCACTAGATTAATGCCGCCTTGTTGGGCAATACGCCGCAAAATGGCTAAACTCCCGTCGCCACCAATGCCAATGAGGGCATCTAACTTCAATTGACGATAGCCATGGATAATATCTTCGGTGCGATCGCGGATGGTGCCGTCGGCCATGGGAAAAGCAAAAGGATTTCCTTTATTCGTGGTTCCGAGGAAAGTCCCTCCCATCATGAGTAGGTGATCAATGTTGTTTCGATCTAAGGCGATCGCCTTGGGAGGATCTTGCATTAGACCTTGGGTCGCTTCCTGAATGCCCATCACTTCCCAGCCATAGGTTCCGATGGCATGGTGAACAACAGAGCGAATCACGGCATTGAGGCCAGCACAATCTCCCCCACTGGTCAAAATCCCAATACGTCTTATGTCCCCCATGAGTTTCTTCCCTGGCTGAGTGTGTTCTGATTTATTTATTTGTAGAGGCAAACCGACGAAGAAAACTGATTTGTGAAATTTCTTAAAATTGTTGTCTGTTGTTGACGTAAAAGTTAGGGGACATCCCCAATTGAATAGTTCTTCCTAACCTAATTTATTATTAAAAAGTTAGATTCCATGCAATTTTTACCGGTTCCCCTAGCAAGCCAAAATCAATAAATATTTTTGTTCTTTTTCTGATTTTAGGGGATTCGAGATGCCTTGTAATTTTAGCAAAAAAGCAATATAGTATCTTTAATCGTCCAGCGGCGATCGATATTGGGGTGATAAGTATTTTTCCCATTGGTGATTATAGCCATGAACTTGATGCACCTTTTTCCCTTGGCGTTGTAGCGGTAATTCCTGATTGGCCCAGGCAAAAATTGAGCCCTGCAAATTATAAATATTTCCAATTCCAGCCCCTTGTAAGTGCTGGGCATAAAGGGAAGAACGCACCCCCACCGAGCAATAAACCAGAATTTTTTGTCCGGGTTGTCGAGGTGATAGGTATTGTTTGACCACTTGGTCAATGGGGGTATCGGGAGGAATATTAATCGCCCAGGGCAAGTGACTAACCTGATATTCTTCTGGTTCACGGATATCAAGTACCAAGGGCGGCGGTGAGTCGTAGCGGAGCCATTGATCAGCTATGGCAGGGGAAACTTGATTAACGGTGGGATAGTCCTCTGTAATTTGCTGCTCTAGTTTGGTCAACGGGAGGAAGGCAGGATCCCCTTGACTGGGTAAGCCACGGGGAATAACAACAACGGCGATCGCCATTAACGCCATTAAACCGATCACCCCTAGTCCTCCCATCAACCAAGGCTGTAAAACAAAACGGTTAACCATGGTTTCAAACTACCTCATGGCCCGCCGCCTCAATGGATTGCTTGAGATCAGCCTCGCTTAATTGGCTAGTAACCGTAACCACCTTCGTTGGCACATCAACGGAAATCTGCGCTGCCCCATCTTGACGATGGATCGCATTGGTAATTGCTTCCGCGCAAGCTTCACAGGCGATCGTGGGAACCGTTAATTTAATCTGCATCATGTGACCCTTGGGTATTCAAAACAGATAATCATTGTCGCACCTCCCATTTTAGGCGGATCACCGCGTTTGCTTGACTGTAAAAATAAATCCTCCACCCACTGCTGATGATTGCCTCGCCCCTGAATTAATATAAATTGAAAATTAAAGATTGACAATTTTTCCCCAAAGTGCGATATTGATAGTTTGTGTGAACTTTCGTTTAATAAAAGCTCTTGGCTAACGTTATTGTCATCGGCGCTCAATGGGGCGACGAAGGAAAAGGTAAAATTACCGACTTACTGAGTCGATCAGCCGACGTAGTGGTGCGTCCCCAGGGGGGTGTCAACGCCGGACATACGATTGTCGTTAAGGATCAAACTTTTAAACTCCACCTAATTCCTTCCGGTATTCTCTACCCAGATACTGAGTGCATTATCGGATCGGGGACAGTCATTGATCCCAAAATTTTGCTTGAGGAATTTGATCAGCTCGAAGCCCTTGATGTTTCCCTCGATCGCCTCTATATTTCCCAAACCGCCCATGTGACCATGCCTTTCCATCGTTTGTTGGATCAGGCCTCGGAGGAAAAACGAGGAGACCACAAGATTGGCACCACCGGGCGGGGCATCGGCCCGACCTACGCGGATAAATCGGAACGCACCGGCATCCGGGTAGTGGATTTGATGAATCCCGATACACTGCGGAAAAAATTACTGTGGACGATCGAATATAAGAATGTCATTTTAGATAAGCTCTACGATCTGCCCCCCCTAGATTCAGAGACAGTTATTGCGGAGTATGGGGCCTATGCCGATCGCCTGCGATCCCATGTAGTAGACAGTTCCCTCAAAATTTACGAAGCGATCCACCAGCGCAAGAATATTTTATTTGAAGGAGCCCAGGGAACTTTATTGGATCTTGACCATGGAACCTATCCCTACGTCACCTCCTCTAATCCCATTGCAGGGGGGGCTTGCGTCGGAGCCGGGATTGGCCCGACCATGATTGATCGCGTCATTGGGGTAGCCAAAGCCTACACCACCCGAGTAGGGGAAGGGCCATTTCCCACGGAACTCGATGGTGATCTCAATCAACATTTGTGTGATCGAGGGGCAGAATTTGGCACCACCACCGGGCGGCGCCGACGCTGTGGTTGGTTCGATGGTGTCATAGGTCGCTATGCCGTGCGAATTAATGGACTAGATTGTTTGGCAATCACTAAGCTGGATGTTTTGGATGAACTATCTGAAATTAAGGTTTGCGTTGCCTACAAACTCGATGGCAAAACCTGCGATCATTTTCCTGGTAATGCTGCGGAGTTTGCTCGCTGTCAGCCCATCTATAAAACATTGCCTGGTTGGCAACAGTCCACAGAACATTGTCGCAACCTTGATGAGTTGCCTACCCAAGCGTT
>JBJOGT010000434.1:0-2928 GCA_046048115.1 Cyanobacteriota bacterium
TGGATTTCTTAACTTTGAAAATATGCGACGACGGTTTTTAGCTTGCTTTTCAACATAAGTTTTTATTATCACTCTTTGGTCGGGAGAGCCATCATTAGCTGTCAGCAATCCACTCATCACCATTAATAAAATATAGGATTCAAAGTTATTAGGCAAGTTGTCAACAAAGATTTCTTCTGCAATTGATTTAATTGATAAACCATTCCGTGGCCCTTGCCCCCAAATTCAAGGGGATACTGACCGCTTTCCCCAACCGGGGTTTCTCTTTGGTTCGACTCATAAACTGTTTCATTTGTTCACTCCCCCCCCAAGCTTGCAAATATTGGGCGATCGCCTCCAGATTTTCAAAATACTCCTGTTCCGAGAGGGGAAACGAGGCTTGTTCTAGATAGCGCCACATGATTTGTACAAAAACCCGATCCTTAATCCGACGCAGTTGCACATCAAACGAATAGCCCCATTTATTAACAATTAATTGATGGAGTTCTTTCCCAGTCATTGCCATGCTCACCCTAAAAGGAGTTTGTTAAAAATCAAAATCTAAGTTGGGCATCAACTGTAAGGGACCAATTCCCAATGCCTGCGAGCTTAAAAATTCCGTCTCAAAATAGGCTAGCATGTGCTGCAACTTGGGATTACCTTTAGATTGCCCCGTAACACCCATGGCGATGAGTACCGCACAATGACCCTTAGTGGCCTTACAGCGTCTTTCCCAATTTTTTCGGGCCTGTTTATGGGTGGGGGAATCAAGTAAAAACTCACCAAACAAAAATAACTTTTCGTCCTGGGTTTGTAAAATCCCCAAATCGTATTTAGTCTCCGTCCAAGGATCTTCCCCCAAATTAAAACCTAAGCCCGTAATTGGCCCTTCTGCCCGCAAGCGATTAATTAAATCCTTGGCCTTGGGGCGGGAGGTCTGGATCATCAACACCGGCATGCCATCCCCTTTCATGGTTGCATTCGAGGCCTGGTAATGAACCGTCGGGGAAGCACGAATGAGTTCCACTAAATCCCAAGGAATCATGCCCAAACTCATGTAGGAATTTTCCGGAATTAAATCATCACGAAGCACCGGTTCATCAGGGTCTTCCCCATCATCATCATCGTCCAAAAATCCCAAGGAAAAATTATCGTCATTATTAAATTGGGCAACGAATTCAGCGGCTAAGGCGGGTTGGGTAGCCACATTAACCACCCGTTCCTGTTTTTTCTCATTCGGTTGGAGGGGATGCTTGATGCGGAAGCGTTGGGTCAGGGTTGGGATCGGATCATAACTCAGACTATCTTCATGGTTTTTGACAAACCGTCGTAGTCCTTCCAGGGCAAAATATAACGTCAGTGCTTCGCTTTCATCTAAAAAGGGACGAATGCCTTCCAGGGGATGGATACTGCCAAAAATTGGCTCCCCTTCATCTTCCGTAGCGCGATCATCCTCTTCTTCATCTTCAAATTCGTAGTTTAAAAACCAGCAATCCTGGGAGAGAAACGCTTGCTCTAGGGCTGAGGGAGATTTTTCCTCCAATGCCATCTCTCGGAATTGACGCAGGGATTCGAGGGAACGGTAAAGAATAATGCCATATTCCTGCCCCAGCATTCCCATTACGCAGGCATATAGGGTTTGTGCCCCATCCGGTAACACTAATTCCAAGGAAATAATGTCATGATCCGCGAGGACTTCCCAGGGGGCCACGTCCCAAATTTGCCGGGCTAGGGATTCTAGGGGGGAGCTATATTCCGGGGGGAGGGGATCGGGGCGGGCTAAATCTGGGGATTCAAAGGTACGGAAAAGTTCATCAATGAGGGGCAGGTTGGGCTGATAATCAATACTGATATCTAGTCCTTGCAGGACACCCCGTAATAAAAACTGAATTTCGCGGTTACGAACCACAATTTTCTTGGGACGGCATGGGGGAGCCGGGGGGCGGGGGACTTCCATGGCCCGAATCAAGGTTCTAACAACGGTTTCTAGTCCCGCGTCTTCGGGAATAACATCCATGGAACGGACTAAGCCTTCACTGCCATCTACCCACAAAATACAGTCCCCTGATTGGTCCTGGTCGTTTTCCAAAAAGGATTGGTGGGGGGTGAGTGGACGGCGATCGCCTTCCCAAACACTCGGGATTTGAGGTAGTTGTTGGAGCCGATGTTGGGTTGAGGCAGGCAAAGAAGATGTCATAGACAGAATAAGGGACAGGCAGTGGTTCAAGAAAAACTTTGATGGCGAACCGGCAGACCGAGCGGAGCAAATCCAACGCCAGAACGTCTAATATCCTAACAAGGAATCCCCGTATTGCGCGGTTTTCTAAAGGACTTGATACATTATCGGCAAGGTTAACCAGTCAGCAGTATCTAACAAGGTAATATCATCGGGAGCCGTTATGGCAACTGGGGGATGACTTGCTAAATCCTTGACTAGGGCCAAGACCACCGACAGTAGATTTTTGAGCACCAGTAGGCGGGAGGGGAGAATGGGGGTTGAAGGGGATGGGGAATTGTTGCTGGTCACTTGTTGACTGAGGGCGGCTAGGGTTGCGGTGAGGGGATAACGGGATAACACCAAAAACCATTGAGCAATGCCTTGATCACCACTGACTGACCAGAGGGGATCGTCAGAATGGGGCAGGGTGAGTCGTTGTCGGGGTTTTAAGAGCAATAATTGTGGATCAAAAATACCAGACACCGCCAAGTTACGATTATCAATCCCTAATAAGCAGCCGTACAATGGGTCATCGCCCAGGTTTTCGAGTTGGCATTGTAGGGCTTGGTTTGCGGCAACGGTGGGTAAAAAATCAGGGGGAGCGGCGGGGACACTGGTCGTATAATCATTGCTTGCCTGGGGTTTAGGCATTGGCAAACGCGGCGATCGCCATTCATAGAAGGAGCGCGGTAGGGGATTTTCCCCATTGGTTGACTGGGTCAAACTGAGTT
>JBJOGT010000435.1:0-5030 GCA_046048115.1 Cyanobacteriota bacterium
GCATCGAGGGCGGCGGGATAATTTTGCTCGGCCTCCATTAAATTTGCCCAGGTTAAATGGAGGGCCACACTGCGCCAATCCGGGTTTAAGCGGGGTTCTAGAACCTGCTGGGCAGCCGCTAAATTGCCCTGTTCTAGGTAAGCATTGCCCAACTGTAAATAGAGTTCGGATCGGTTCGGAAAATATTTCAGCGCCTCTTGGTTGAAGGTAATAGCTTGGTCAATCTGTCCACTTTGCAGTAACGCGGCTCCCATCATCACAGTGGCTTCTTCATTTCCCGGTTGTAAACGGGCAATTTCGTCATAAACCTGGCGCACCCGTCCATAATCGCCCTGGCGCAATAGCACCACCCCCAACGCTAACCGATACTTGACTGATTGCGGATCTAGGCTAATGGCGGCGGCATAGGCACTGGTGGCTTGGCTTAATTCCCCAAGGTTCGCATAGCTAAACCCCAAACCATCGTAATATTCCGGGTTATTGGGATCTAATTTCAACGCTTGCTTAAAGTGTTGGGTGGCTTCGTTAAATTGACCCTGCCGGGTATAAAGATAGCCCATGCTGCCATAGAGTTCGGCGTTATCTTGATCAAGACCCGCTGCTTGTTGATAAATGGCGATCGCCTGACCAAAATTCCCCCGCTCGACTAATTCTTTGCCTTGGCGGAGGAGTTCATTATATTGATCGTTACTAATTCGGGTCGGGGGACGGGAGGGGGAATCGTACGGCGGAATTGTATCAATCGTTAACTGAGTCTGGGCGATCGCCCTTGGAGACACCGCTCCACTGAGCAACATTATCAGTAAGCAACCACTCAATTGCTTGATTGACAGCGGCCGCTGGTGGCATAAACCCATAGCATTCATTCCCACACATTAGTGTTTTTTAACAACATTTTTTAATCTTGATATTCTAACAATTCCTATCCCATGCTCTGTTCCCCGAGAGGATGACGAAACTTTAACATTATTTCCCGTTGTCAACCCTGTTGAGCAGTTGCACCTAATATAGGGTTAAATCCATAGACTGTAATATTTTCAACGTAAGTTCACTATTCTCCTATTAATTCATTTCTTGGCAATGATGCGATCCGTCGATATGAGCAATGGAAAATTTTATCAATTTCCCCAATTCGCGCCGGTTACATCAAGCCGTTACCACAAGATTACTTGGCAAACAGACCAACGCTTGCAACAACATTGGCGTCGGCATTTAACGGTCATTGTCAGCGAGGGTTTAGACACAGACCAGGAAGCCATCGTCGCCCATGATCTGTTTCAACGGCGATCGCCTGAGGCAAATTTGATCAATCAACATTGGCAGGCATGGTTATCCCGTCAGGGGGTTAGGGCGGCAAAATCGTTGTGCTTCGAGGTGGCAAAACTTGATTGTGACCATGGAGACGAAGGAGATTTGTTAGCGGAATTGGTGCAAATGGCGTTGGAAGAGACCGTTAATGTGGATAAATTTTTTGCCAACTTTGCCCCGGTGACCCCAACTCCGGCGGATTGGTATGCAGTCTTAAGCGCCTGGTCTTACCAGAAAATTTATGGTTATTTGATTGATCGCCTCCGGCAACGACGGGGTCAAACCTTTAAACGCAGTGATCTGGGGATCGCGGCCCGGAGCACCCGTAAACGGGTCATTGATGCTTTAACGGAGACGGGGTTAGCACGCTTGGCATTGAGTGAGCAACGACGCTATCAATTGGCCATTGCCATTATTCAAAACACCCCGGAAGTGGATTGTTTGGCGGCGATCGCCTGTTGTGGCAACCCCAGTTTATCTATTGCCTATTGCCGACTGCTAGCGGATTGGATTGCCCTTAACCCCAAGAAAGCCAAAGTTCCCGACTTGTTTGCCGCGCAATCCCCAGAAATCCCGGCAGCCACTGCGGTCAATCCAGCTTTTCTGCAAGCTATGATAGGCAAATTTTTACTCTATCTTGACGTTTGGCAGGTCTTCAAAACGCTGATTAATTTGAGAAAAGCCGTCGCCCCCCAATGGCCGGCGATCGCCGCTGAGCAGCAAAAAAATAGCACTTTGGGGTTGACCATTGAACCCGACCAGGTTGAACAAATCGCTACGGTTATTGGCAAAGCGGTGCGTCTTTACAGTGATCCGCCCCTCACCCGCGTCAATCTGGTGCAAGAAGACGGTCAATCTTTGTTGGAAAATTTACCCGATCCCAATCCCAGCGAAACCGAAGACGATCCCGATGCACCGACTCCTCTGTGGCAAGGGGCTAGTCGGTCAATGGCTGAATATTTAGCCCAGCTTGACCCGATTAGTCAGCAAGTCGCCCAAAAACTTTATGGAGAAACCCTAACCCAAGCGATTGTTGCATCCGATCTGAAGCTTAGTCAAGCCACCGTTGCCCGTTATCAGCGGCGCATTCTCACGGGGTTGGTTCAGACCTTAGAGCGCCAAGATCAGTTACCAACCCTTTCAACCCAGAATATGGCGACGATTAAACCCGCTTTAATTGACTGGCTCAAGCACCATTACCAATCGAGTAACAAGCACTAATGAGAACTGTCAAAGAATTGTTGAGTACTCCACTGATTTTAAAGCCGTTAAACAACCATGATTAATTTAGCCATTCAACAACTGAGTCAATTAGACACAGAGGGTTATTATCTCGATATTAGTGCTGAAATGATTGAAAGCGCCCACCGTATTTCCCAAAATAGAGCAACAGATTGGGGACAAAATAATGCTTTTTTACATTGGCTTTGTTGGCAAACTATTCAGCCTTGGTTGGGGGAAATTACGCAATAGCAGCGAGTGATACGACTGAAAATCCCCTGTGGTGTTTATCCCATGGCCAAGATGTGTGGGAATTGACCAACGGTTTAGGGGGTGAAATCCAGCAGTTTAAATTAGCAATCATTCCGAGTTTAGACCTTGACACTGATGAGTTTGTTGTCCCCCAAGAGTGGGTAGATTTACCGGATTTTGTTGCGGATCATTATGTTGCGATTCAGATGAATCTTGAAGAAAATTATGCTTATATTTGGGGCTTTGCGTCCCATGCTATGGTCAAAAACCAAGGGGTTTATGATGCCCAAGGGCGGGTTTATCGCCTATCCCACCCGCAGATGATCACGGATTGCGACATCCTCTGGTTAATGCAGGCCTTGGGGAAAACGGAACGGGCCCCGATCGCCCCTTTTGTGCCCCTCCTATCGACCGAATTGGACAGCATTTTTGCAACCATATCCCCGGCCATCGCCCCCATCCTACGGCGTCAAATGCCCTTTGAAATGTGGAGTGCCATCCTGAATCACCCCGGCGATCGCCAACGCTTGATTGAACAGTTACCTGATCGCGTTACTGTTACGGCGGATGGCAATATCCCGGTTCCGACAACGATGGAAATGGAGGCAGAACAGGCTAATGTCCAGCCAATATTAGGATCAGCTTTGATTCAACTCAGACAATGGGTTAGTGAAGAAATGGAAGCACTTTCATCAACCTGGACGAGCTTAGCGCAATTGATCAATCCCAGTTGGCAATGGGCCACGGTGAGAGGTGGCGGCGCTCCCCAAGCGGCATGGCAAAGTAAAGGAACCTTAGTGGAACTGGCGGGAATTGACCAGCCTTTAGTGCTAGGGGTTGCCTTTCGAGAAACCGATCCCAGTACCTACGAAATTTGGATTGAACTCTATCCTTCCCCCCAGCAACAACTTTTACCGAGGGGATTACGGTTACAAATTTTAGATACGGACAATACTGTCGTGATGGCGGTGGAAAGTGAGGCCACAACGCCCTATTTACGGCTTAATTTAGCCGCAGAAAGCCAGGATCAATTTACGGTACTTTTGCAGGGAAGCTCGTCTGAAGCTAGTTTTAGACAAACCTTTAGGGTTTAGGGAGGCGATCGATGAATCCCCCGAAACACCAAGGAACTGTGCCGGTCATCACGCTGACGTTACTGGGGACTTTAGACCAAGGATGCACCGTCCAGCTAACCGTAACCACCGCCCAACAACAGGCGGAATATGTGGCGAGTTTAGCCGGCGATCGCCAGTTAGCCAGTGACTTACAGACACATTGGGACACCTATCGCCAGCTTTATACTTCGTTCCGGGGCATTAAACCCCTCAAAGTCGATACCGGCCAAAACGTTCTGGATATTCAGACAACCCGGAAACAGCTAGAAAAACAATTCAATCACTGGTTAAATCAAGACACATTTCGGGTCATTGAAAATGCGATGCGGGACTTTAGTTCCGTTCACCGGGACAGCGTCCTTGCCATCCGTAGCGACTCTAGGGCATTGCTCAAATTACCCTGGTCAAAATGGCAATTTACCCAAGGACATTTTTCCCTAGCCATTAAATTTTTACCCCTCAATACCGTCACGACTTTTGAACCCAGGAAACCCCAAACCATCAGTAAAATTTTGATGGTTATCGGCAAAGCGGAGGATCTGAATACGAATAGTGACCATCAGGCGATCGCCACTGCTATGCCCGCCGGGGTCACGGTACTGAAGGAACCGAGTTTGAGTCAATTACATGATTATCTCTGGGAAAAATCCTGGGATTTATTTATTTTTTCGGGTCATAGTCAAACCACAGATGAAGGACAAATTAAACTCAATTCAGAGGAATTTATTTCCATTCAATTATTAGAAAATGGCGTAAAATCTGCCATAAAGCATGGTTTAAAAGGGGCAATCTTTAACTCCTGTGATGGCATCGGCCTAGCTCAAAAATTAGAGCAGTATGGACTTCAAAAGATTGTGGCAATGCAAGAATGGGTTCCTGATACAGTGGCTCAGGTTTTTTTCCAGCATTTGATGACCTATTTTAGCCAAGGGTTATCTTTTGATCGGGCATTTACTGATGCGAAAAAACGCCTCCAAAAACTTGAAGACCGCTTTCCCGATGCCCAATCATTGCCTTTGTTGTATGAAAAGCCGCAATGCTGTCCTTGGACTTACGCAAAACCCCTTTCCCGTTGGCAATGGGGTCAACAGGTAGCTTTCAAGGCATTGGCCAGCACCGCTTTTGTGTTGGGAT
>JBJOGT010000436.1:0-6013 GCA_046048115.1 Cyanobacteriota bacterium
TCCAGCGTGGATATTGGTGCCTTTGAATTTTCCCCCAGCCTCGTCGTCAACGATCCCAGCATCACCGAAGGCAACAGCGGCACAAAAAACCTAACCTTCACCGTTTCCCTGACTGGCCCCCTCTCCCAAACCGTCACCGTTAATTACGGCACATCCAACGGCACAGCCACAGCGGGTAGTGATTACACACCAACATCGGGCATTTTGTCCTTTGCGCCGGGGGAAACCAGTAAATTCGTTAATGTACCTATTCTGGGAGATACCCTAGTCGAGCAAAACGAAACCGTCTTTTTAAACCTGAGCAGTTCCGCTAATGCCCCTATCGGCGACGGGCAAGGCCAAGGAACCATCCTCAACGACGACACTTTTACCGATGACCTCACCACCCCCATGTTCCGCCTACGGAATAATTTCGTCCCCGGCACCTATCTCTTTGTCGGTCAAGAGGAAGCCCTAAGCATTGCCAACAATCCCGCCTTTTCCCAAACCTTTACCAACGAAGGATTTGCCTTTGCCGTAGCCAGTAGCCAGACCGATCCCCTACTGCGGCCGTTTTATCGCTTTGCCAACACGGCCCCCGGTCGGGAAGGGACTTACCTCTTTGCCGGACAGTCAGAAGCAGAATTCATCGTGCAAAATATCCCCTCCTTCCGTTACGACGGGGTCGCCTTCTTTGCCCTCGATGCCGGGGCCGGGGGCGGCAGTATCAACTTTAGCCGCTTCCAAAATCTGGCAATTCCCAATACCTATCTCTTTACTGGCCCCTCAGAATCCGCCTCGCTGATGAGTAACCCCAACTTCCGCCTAGAAGGTTTAGCCTTTGCTGCTGGGGGTTAATTATCAACTCGAAACCCCCTTGGGAAAGCAACCTTAGAAACAAAGTAACCTTACCTTGACACCAGCATTTTCCTAAAAGATTTTGGTAGAGGTAAGGTTTAATTCATTATTTACACCCCAATTAAATGGGCGTCAGCCACGTCAGCCGGAGGAGGAAGCACACCAAATTCGGCATCATCAACCCCTAATTCACAGGGAGGTAAACCTAGTCCCGCCGGTCGAAAAATGACGATCCACTGATAGCCGCGAATCCTCGGTTTAACGACAAAAGTGGGAGTCAATCCAACTTCTTGAGTAATGCGATATAACCAATTATGGTCGTAAATAACCGCGTTAGTCGGGTCAATAGAATTGATGTACAGAGCATGTTGAAACTCTTGCATCATGGGGAAATACTGTTTATCAAATAGAAACCAAGTTGAAAAGAAATATCCATCGGGTTTGAGTATCCTGGCACATTCTTTTAAGTAATCGACCACAACCTCTTCAACCAAGTGGGTGAAAACAGAATGGGTAATGATCAAAGAAAAAGAATCGTCTGGAACAGGAAACGGCTCAAATTGTTTGGTAGAAGCAGGATTAAAGCCCGCATTAAAAACATCGTGATGGGAAAATGTAAACTCATTGGCAAGGGGCGTTAGGTTTTCTTGACACCATTTGATCATGCCCCCATGGAGATCAATGCCCACATACTTTTCAGGTCTAACTTTTTGTTGTATTAGCTTACGAGCATTACGCCCACAGCCACAGCCAAAATCAAAAACAGATTGATACGCTTCGGGGGGCAGACAATCATAAATCAAATCACCAGATGGATTATCAAAGGGTTCTAACTCTGTTGGCCCCACTAATTTTCTCATCTCTAGGGGGGGATAGGGTAATTCCTGCGCCATAGTTAAGTAACAATAAATCTAATTTTTCGCCATTACTATAACATTGTTTAAGTAAACAAAGACGCTTTATGAAAAATAAAAGCCCTTGATCAACGGCGATGAATAGATGCCAGGCCGCCCAATACAATTATCTTTTATTACTATAGAACGAAAATTTCATTGCTTTAAATGCCATCTTGGTCTAAACTACACATCAACGAAATTAATGGAACTATTAAGAATTTCACCAGTCTATTTGACCGAAATCTAGACTTGGAGAATGGTTTATTTTTAAATCTTTAGCACCCATCCATGAGCAAAAAAAAGAATCAGAAAGCAGTTTTTACTATCTGTTCCAATAATTATTTGCCCTATGCAAAGATTTTACTCAATTCCCTGCAAAAGCATCACCAAGACGTACAGTTATTTCTGTGTTTAGCAGATCATAAGGTAAATTCAGAAAAAGTATATGTCGAAGGGGTTTCGATTGTTGAAGCACGGGATTTAAAAATACCGAATTTTGATGATTTTGCTTTCCGTTATGACATCATGGAATTTAATACGGCTCTGAAGCCTTTTATGATGTCGCTGTTGGTGGAGGAATATAATTTTGATCAGGTGATTTATCTCGATCCTGATATTGAAGTTTTTGCTCCATTAGATATTATTTTTAATGCCCTAGAATCGGGTCACAATTTCGTACTGACACCTCATTTAACAGCACCTTCAGAAATTAGTACCTATCCCAATGATATTGATATCATGAAAGCGGGGATCTATAATTTGGGCTTTATTGGGGTTAGTAATCATCAAGATGTAATCGCGTTTTTACATTGGTGGGGGAGGCGATTGCGATTTGAATGTATTAATCGTCAGGATAAAGGAATTTTCGTTGATCAGAAATTTGTTGATTTAGTACCTGCTTTTTATGAGAATGTTGGCATTATCCGAAATCCGGGATTGAACGTAGCCTATTGGAACTTACATCAAAGGGAATTAACCTATGATCAAGAAAAGGACGCTTGGTTTGTCAACGAACAGCCTTTAATCTTTTTTCATTTTAGTGGCATTAATCCTAGAAATCGGCAGAGGTTATCTAAGCATACGGAAAGTTTTTCCTGTGACTTAGATTCTTCCCTGCAAAAAATAATTGATCATTACGTTGACGAATATTATCTTAATGTTGCCGATACCTGTTTTCCGAAGGATTACCATTATAGTTATTTTGATAACGGCACCTTTATCACCGATGTGATCAGGAAATTTTATCGAAATCGGGACATTTCTTGGATTGATAATCCCTTTTCGACGTTTCATTCTTATCTTAATAAAACGAATTTGACGGCTTTAGAAAAGTCCGGTGTTGCCATCACCAATATGATGTATGCCCTGTGGCTATTTAGGGCAGATTTGCAAAATGCGTTTCCCTTGGATTCTGCGGAAAGTCTTCAATCTTATACCTATTGGTTTATGCAGTTTGCCTTTGCTAGCAAGGTTGACAATTATTTTATTAAGCCGGTTATTGATAACATTTCTAATTCACTTTCCCTGAGTTCCCACCATCGTCTTGCCCACCTTAATCAGTCTCAACCCGATCTCATTGGGCTAATTGGTTACCTCAAGGCGGAAACGGGGGTCGGCCAGGCTGGGCGATCAGTGGCGCAGAGTTTGGCGGCGGTTAATGTTAGTGTCAGTGGTTTAGATGTAGATATTAATGTGGTGACGCGACGGGATGATCATTCCTTAGAAAATATTCTCAAAGATGAAATTAATTCCCCTATTCAATTATTTCATGTTAATGCTGACCAACTAGCTATTGTTAAAGACCATACAGTTAAGAAAATTAATGAAGCTCAATATAAAATCTGTATGCCCTATTGGGAACTCAGTATCTTTCCATCGGAATGGGTGAAAAATTTTGAAAATATTGATGAGGTCTGGGTTGGCTCTGAATTTGTGCGGGCTTCGTTACAGTCAAAACTTCCAATTCCGGTTATTTCCTTGCCCCCAGCGGTAAGCCTGGGTGAATTTCAACGTCAAGATCGGTCTTATTTTGATCTCCCCGAAAATACGTTTTTGTTTCATTTTAATTTTGATTTTTCATCCTATTCCAGCCGTAAAAATCCAGAGGCGGTGATTACGGCCTATCGCACGGCGTTCCGCAAAAAGAAGGGAGATGCAGCGACGGCCCTGGTGATTAAGGTGCGGGGCTACGATCCTGATAATCAACAATATCAAGAGTTACTGGAACTTTCCCAGGCAGAAAAGGATATTATTATTATCAATAAACAGTTAAGTCATTCTGATAGTATGGCATTGATGAACTGTTGTGATTGTTATGTTTCTCTCCATCGTTCGGAGGGTTTTGGTTACACCTTAGCGGAGGCGATGTTATTAGGAAAACCGGTAATCGCGACCCACTTCTCAGGCAGTAATGAATTTATTAATCAATCCACTGCATTTCCGATCCTTTACCAACTCGTTCCCCTTGTTGATGGGGATTATCCTTTTTATGAGAATCAATATTGGGCCCAAGCGGATATTGATCATGCCGCCTGGACAATGCAACAAATGATTGTGGATATTGAGAATACGAATCGAATCGCTTATAGTGGAATGAATTTCATTAAGGAAAATCACTCCTTTCTGGTCGCAGGCGATCGCTATTTAGGACGGCTCCGGCACCTCGGTCTTACTTAACTTTTTTACCATGTTTATTTCCTACGCCCAAAATTTTGAAGATGTTATTCTTAACCGATTATTCAAAGAGAAGAATGAGGGGTTTTATATTGATATTGGAGCCAATCATCCTGTTTTTGACTCGGTGACAATGGCGTTTTATGAGCGGGGCTGGAAGGGAATCAATGTCGAGCCAGTGCCTGTTTATTATGAACTTCTGTGTGAAAAACGCGGTCGAGATGTCAACCTTAATTGTGCAGTTAGTGATCAGGAAAATACATTAGATTTTTATGATTTAGAGGGAACTGGCTATTCTACTTTAGATAAAACCGTTGCACAGACATTGGTCAGTGAGAAAAATTTGGATTTAAAGGTCTATCAAGTTCAGACCCAATCCCTAGCGGCGATCGCCAAGGAATATGTTCATTGCCCCATTGATTTTATGAAAATTGATGTGGAAGGCTGGGAAAAGCAAGTTGTAGTCAGCCATGACTGGGAAAATTTTCGCCCCACAGTTTTAATTATCGAAGCAACGTTTCCCAGCAAATCGGAACATTTAGATAGTGACATAGAAGCCTTTTTGAATGAAAAAAACTATACAAAAGTCTATTTTGATGGGCTTAATGATTTTTATTTAGCCAATGAATCTTCAGATCTGAGTCATCATTTTCAAACTCCCCCTAATGTTTTTGATGATTTTCAAACATTTCTTTACACCAATCTGAGACAACACGCAAATAATCTAGAAAATTTAGTATCTGCCCGTGATGAAGAAATCAGTAATTTGAATCAATTGGTTACCGCTAATGCCGAAAAAATCTCTTTAGATGAAAAGCTAAATCTTGAAGACCAGATTCAGAGTTTAAATGACGATCTCCAAGAGTTAACCAGAAAAAATATCATTTTTGGAAATTATCTCGATGATGAAAAATTTGAAACGCAACGATTAAAGTCTGAGATCAAAAAACTCAACAAATTACACGAAAAACATCTTTTACAACTAGATATTTCCCTTAATAATGCCATTGCCCAGAAAAATGTCTTGACTCAGGAAAATACGATTTTACACGAAAGATTTCGTCAAACGCAGGAGCTATTAGATGCCATGAAGACCAGTAAATTTTGGCAAATCCGTACCTATTGGTTTAAGGTCAAAGAAAAACTGGGGGTTCCCGTAGATCAAGAACTTGTTTAAACACTGATTCGGTTGGCGATCGTCCTAGACCCAATATATAATCATTTATTTCTGCCCTAATTTTATGACCCTATCATCATTAACAAAACAAACCCTGGACAATGTTCATTTAACGTTGGTTGTTGATGGTGTTTTTTTTCAGATTAATCAAACCGGGATTGCTCGAGTCTGGCAGACGTTATTAACTCAGTGGTCTGCTACTGCGTTTGCTGAAAATCTTGTGGTCATCGACCGAGGAAATACTGCCCCTAAAATTGAAGGTTTGACTTATTTTTCAATGGCTTTATATGACTATCGTGACGCAGCCCTAGAATCGGAAAAGTTGCAAGCAGTTTGTGATCAATTCGAAGCGGATTTATTTATTTCAACCTATTACACAACCCCTTTACGGACACCGACTATTTCAATGATTTATGACATGGTACCGGAA
>JBJOGT010000437.1:0-3904 GCA_046048115.1 Cyanobacteriota bacterium
AAGCGCTTTTTGTAGCTCTTTCTTGGTCTTTTGGTCTAAGAAGTTTAACGTCAGCATAATTATACCAAAAAGTGAGTCTATATATTCTACCTTATATCCACTTAGAGTGATGACAGCTTACATTTCTAACCCAGATTTAGTACAACGCTTTGAACATGGCTGGCCCCTCGCCCCCGATGCCGATCCCACGGTTTGGAATGGGGGAGAGAGGGATTATGGGGTAGGATACACGGATTTTCCGGCTTATTCTGCCCCTTAGTCTTCTTTAAAGGCGATAAATCGGCTATTTTGAAAACAAAAATAAGACAGCGAAGAAAGTTTCATCAACCGAATTTGATTGGTATGCTAAAAGGGAAATTATCTTTCATTGCCTTGGGACGATTCCCGACGTTAATTCCATGGTTTTTGCGCTCGTTCTCTTCGTTGTTTTGTTTCTATTAGTGCTCATTTCTGCATTTGTTATCTAGGGCATTTTAGGAGACAGTTAAAACATGTTAAATACCGATCAACCAATTGTTTATCAGGGTCAGTTTGGCCCCTTTGCCATTGATGACCACGATCGCCGGGAAGTGATGCTTTATCGCGCCGGGTTGGCGATCGCCGCTGGGAGTTTTATTCTGGGTAGTTTTTTAGTGTTAACTCAGCCATTAACCCCCCTTATTTTGACCTCAACCACCCTCTGTTTTTGGGGAATGACTGCGGGCTTGGGCTTGAGTCTCTGGACTATTCATATTTATTTAGTGATTCTCCACCGGACGTTGCAAATTTTCTGGGCGATCGGCACTGTAACCGCACTAATTTTAACCGTTACTCAACCGTTTTCCTTGGTGGAAACCATTTATAATCAACCGCTTACGTTGTTAGGCATTGGCTTTACTTTCGCCGCTTTGACCGGCATTTTTTTCAAAGAAGCCTTTTGCTTTAATCGGTTGGAAACCAAAATTTTAACTCCCTTAGTTCCTTTTTTATTATTGGGACATTTACTGGAATTTTTACCGGTTACCCTAGAAAAGTTTTCTTTAACCCTTTGGGCAAGCTTATTTCTGATTTTTGCACTACGGAAGTTAATTCAACCGATTCCCCCGGACATTGGTGATAAATCCGTCTTTACCTATTTGAAACAACGAGCATTGGCTAAAGATTAATCATTTTATCCTAGGACAAAGTCAATGTTCAGAGGTCTTTACCACCCAGTTTTAAAGATAATTAATCATTCAATCTTCAATTTTTCCAGACTATCGAAAAGGTTAATTTTCATTTATATAGTGATACTGACAGTCGTCATTGGGTTGCTTGATTATGTAACGGGTGGAGAGATTTCATTTTCAGTTTTTTACAGTATTCCCATTAGTTTATCAACTTGGTATCTGAGTAGTAAATGGGGAACCATAGTTGCCATTGTTAGTGCAATAATTTGGTATAGACTTGATCTTGTCTCCAGTACTCAATTAAGTTTACAAGCGACACTCGCCTTGTTAACATGACACCCAATTTGTTAACGGTGACAGATAAATTGTGAACGTACAAGAGTATTTATTATAGGCTATGGACGTAACTGGATTCGAACCAGTGACCCCATCGATGTCAACGATGTACTCTAACCAACTGAGCTATACGTCCTAGTGAGTTAGTAATATAACATAGCTTTCTGGCAATTCACAACTTTCCATTTATGCAGACTATCACTGGAAAAACCCAATTGTTTGGGGTCATCGGTCATCCCGTTAGCCATTCCCTCTCCCCTGTGATGCACAATGCGGTGCTCAGGCATTTGGACTTAGATTATGCCTATGTGGCCTTTCCCATTGCCCCAGAGAATTTAAAAATGGCGATCGCCGGTTTGGGGGGGAGTGGGGTTAAGGGCTTAAACGTGACCATTCCCCATAAACAGGCGGTGATGCCTTTGTTAACGACCATTTCGGAAACGGCGCAACAGGTGGGGGCGGTGAACACCCTCTGGATGGAGCCCCAGGGCTGGCAGGGAACCAATACCGACGTTGAAGGCTTTATCGCCCCCTTAAAGGCCTTAGACCAACCTTGGCATCGTATCAGGCCGGTCATTTTAGGCAATGGGGGCGCGGCAAGGGCGGTGGTGGTCGGGTTAGCCCAGTTAGGGTGTCCAGAAATTGCGGTGGTCGGTCGCAATCTCGAAAAATTAGTGGCATTTCACCAGAGTTGGCAAAGTTCGACCCTGAAATCCCGAGTGGTTATTCATCCCTGGGACAATTTACCGTCCTTCTTGCCCCAGACTCGGCTATTGGTCAATACCACCCCGATCGGCATGGCGCCTCATATCGATCAATCCCCCCTGAGTGATGCTTTGATAGCCCAGTTACCCCCAACGGCGATCGCCTACGATTTGATTTATACGCCCCGCCCCACTCAATTTTTGAAAATGGCCCAACGCCATGGTCTTAAAACCATCGACGGCCTAGAAATGCTAGTGCAACAGGGAGCCGCCGCGCTAAAAATTTGGTTAGAACGGGATATTCCCACTGAGGTTATGGCCCAAGCCCTACTTGATCATCGGGGGGAACAAGATTAGATTCATTAGACAAAAATTAACTGTTGCAACAGGCGTTTTTTTAGGGTTTCTAGCCCAATGCCCTGGCGAGCAGCGATAAAAACCGCTTGGGGATAGTCCTGTTTTGCTTCTTCCAAGGCCTCACTAGAAACTTGGTCAATTTTGTTAAACACCATCAACATCGGTGCAGTGGCTAGGGGCATGTCGCTTAGGATATTGGCCACCGATTCAATTTGCCTGCGCCAGGCCCGATCCGATAAATCCACCACCTGTAATAACAAATCCGCCTCCGTTACCTCTTCCAACGTGGCCCGAAAGGCATCCACCAAGGAATCGGGTAGTTGATGGATAAAGCCCACCGTATCCGTCAGCAAAATAGGGTGATAGCGTTGGGTTTCAGGATCTAGCAACGATAAACGGCGGGTGGTGGGATCAAGGGTAGCAAAGAGTTGATCCGCCGCGTAAATATCCGCTTGGGTGAGGGCATTAAGCAACGTAGATTTGCCCGCATTGGTATAGCCCATAATGGCGGCGGTGGGAACGGATTGCTGTTGCCGTTGATTTCGCAAACGAGACCGATGGCTTTGCAGTTCATTCACCTGCTTTTGCAATTTGGCAATGCGGCTTTGGATGGTGCGTCGTTCCGTTTCCAGCTTGGTTTCCCCTGGCCCCCTAGTGCCAATACCGCCCCCCAATCGGGACATGCCCTGACCCCGCCCCACTAGTTTGGGCAGTAAATATTCCAATTGCGCCAATTCCACCTGTAATTTTCCGGCCCGGGATTGGGCCCGTTGGGCAAAAATGTCCAAAATTAATTCGGTGCGATCGATTACCCTGACGCCGCAGCGTTGCTCGAGATTGCGAACTTGAGCCGCCGATAAATCCCGATCAAACACCACTAAATTCGCCCCATTGGTCTGCACCCCTAGGGCAATTTCTTCCACTTTGCCGTCACCGACGACGGTTTGGGGATGGGGATGGTTACGGTTTTGGCGCATGATATCTAGGACTTGACCCCCGGCGGAGTCCACCAGTCGTTCTAATTCGGTTAAGCCTTCTTCAAAACTCTGATCGTCCACATCGCTGGTTTTTAAGCCCACTACTAAAACCCGTTCCTGCCCCGCTTCCACCTCCCGGGCAATAAATTCCCGCTCAAATTCTGCTTCGAGGTTTTCAACGAGATCGAGAATGGCTTCTTCGGTTAACTGGTCCAGACTCAATGGCTCCGACACTGTCCAGGTGGCCACATTCGGGCTGACGCCATCGGTTTCGCTTTGGGGCAATAAGTGGGCAATGTAGCCGCTATTTACATAACCCGTAACGCCACCGCCTCGTTTTTCAAACCCTTGGCCTGTCACGTTCAATACCACCAGGGCATCC
>JBJOGT010000438.1:0-6297 GCA_046048115.1 Cyanobacteriota bacterium
GCCCCCTACGCCCCCTATTCCCCCACTGGCTGCGGGATGATTTACAGGTGGTTGCGACGACCCTATCGATGGATGAAGAAGTCCCCCCCGATGTGCTTGCTGTAACGGGGGCTTCAGTGGCGGTTATTTTGGCTCAGATTCCTTTTCTGGGACCCATGGCAGCCGTACGGGTTGGTTTGGTCGGGGATGATTTTATTATTAATCCCACGTACCGCGAAGTTTACAATGGCGATCTGGATCTTGTTGTGGCCGGTACTCCCGCTGGCGTTGTGATGGTGGAAGCGGGGGCTAATCAGTTGCCGGAACAGGATATTATCGAGGCGATCGATTTTGGTTATGAGGCAGTTCAGGATTTAATTGCGGCCCAACGGGAACTGATGGGTGATCTCGGTCTCAGTTTAGCGACTCTGGCTCCGCCCCCTGTCAATGAAGCCTTGGAGACATTCATTGAGAAACAAGCAACAAAGAAAATCATCACAGTTTTGAACCAATATGATTTGGGCAAAGCTGGGCGGGATGCTGCCCTGGATGAAATTAAGGCCACTGACATTGAGGCCCCGATCGCCGAATTACCGGAAACCGACCCCATTAAACAGGCGATCGAACAAGATGGGAAAGCACTGGGTAACCTTTACAAAGCATTGACCAAAAAGTTAATGCGGAAACAAATCATCGAGGACGGGGTTCGGGTCGATGGGCGCAAACTCGAACAAGTCCGTCCTATCACCTGCGAAGTGGGGCTATTACCCCGCCGTGTCCATGGTAGTGGCCTATTCACCCGGGGCTTAACCCAGGTACTTTCCTTGGCGACCCTCGGTTCCCCCGCCGATGCCCAGGATTTAGGAGACGATCTCCATCCTGAAGATGAAAAACGTTATCTGCACCATTACAACTTTCCTCCTTACTCCGTGGGTGAAACTCGCCCCATGCGATCGCCCGGACGGCGGGAAATTGGTCACGGCGCCTTAGCGGAACGGGCAATTTTACCTGTCCTCCCCCCCCAAGAGACCTTTCCCTACGTGGTACGTGTGGTGTCGGAATGTTTATCTTCCAATGGATCGACCTCCATGGGGTCGGTGTGTGGTTCCACCCTCGCCCTAATGGATGCTGGTGTGCCCATCCTCAAACCCGTGAGCGGTGCGGCCATGGGACTGATCCAAGAAGGCAATGAAGTACGGATTCTCACCGATATCCAAGGCATTGAAGACTTCCTGGGGGACATGGACTTTAAAGTGGCGGGAACGGATGCCGGCATTACGGCCCTGCAAATGGACATGAAAATCAGCGGTCTGAGCATGGAGGTGGTATCCAAAGCCATCCTGCAAGCCTTACCAGCCCGACTGCATATTCTGGACAAAATGCTCGCCACCATCCGCGAACCCCGTCCCGAATTGTCTCCCTTTGCGCCGCGCTTACTCACCCTCAAGATTGAGCCGGAACACATTGGCATGGTCATTGGGCCCGGTGGGAAAACCATCAAAGGCATTACCGAACAAACCAGTTGCAAAATCGACATTGCTGACGATGGAACGGTTACCATCGCCTCTAGTGAAGGGGAACGGGCCGAACGGGCACGACAAATGATTTACAACATGACCCGTAAGCTTAACGAAGGGGAGGTTTATCTGGGTCGCGTTACCCGCATTATCCCCATTGGTGCGTTTGTGGAAGTGTTACCGGGCAAAGAAGGCATGATCCATATTTCCCAATTGACTGAAGGCCGCGTTGGCAAAGTGGAAGATGAAGTCGGCGTGGGGGATGAAGTGATTGTCAAAGTGCGGGAAATTGATAGTAAAGGTCGTTTGAACCTAACCCGTCTAGGCATTCACCCCGATGAAGCTGCGGAAGCCCGTCGTAATGCCAGTCGTCATTAGTGTGTTCAATGATTGCAAACATTAATTAATCATTGGGTTCAATATCCGATGGGGGTTCTACGGAATTCCTGGGCTGTACCTATTTTTTCTCTAATCCTCCCCTGGGGGGATTTTTTTTGGCACCGAATATAAAGATTATAAAGATTATAAAAAGTAGGTTGTTTCGATACCCGGGGGATTGTCTCCGACAAGGCGATGTCTGTGATTAATATCACTGGGTTACCGTGATGTTTACTATCGTTAAACCTGGGTAGGTAACGAAGACTAGATGCAGTGATTCCAATTAAGACCCAAGCAATGATGTTTATTTCTACCCAGTCTCACCACAGTACCTTTGCGCCCCTTCCCCAAAAACGTTTGGTGGGATCGGCTAAGCTTGACCTAGAAAAATTGTTGGCCCTTGGCGATCGCCTCAGTGGGGATGTTGTTGATTTGGAGACACGGGAACAAATTCTGCAATCGTTGGTGATGCGGATGCGTCAGGTTTGTTATTTACGTCGTCTACCTGCGGGTAATCTGTCTCAGCAATTTCGGTATTAATGCTTGTCTGTCCTCTGTTCAGTGTTTGATTTTAGCCATAGAATGGTCAAATACTGTGCGTTTGGCTGGGCTTAAGCCAGATTTTGGGGTCTATGAATAAATTTAATCCGTCTTCCCGACCTTGGTGGATTCAGCATTTAGATAAGGGACTGTTCGCCGGGGGAATGTTCTATTTATTGCTGGTGGGGGTTTGGATTTCGTTGCAATCTCGCCAACCCCCGGAAACGGAGATCGCCGAAGCGGAAAGTATCGAAATTGTGACCCAAGACGATCAGCAGTTCATAGCCTATTTGCGACAATCTTTGGAAACCTTGAAACAGCCCTCGGCTTCTTCCCAAACTGCGCCCCAAGCCCCCCTTCCCCTCCCAGAACCAACGGTGGCGATTACGAATATTCCCCCCCCGCCCCAACTCCCCAACCCCTCCCAGGGAGTCATCCCTGCCCCCATTGACGCCCCCCCTAGTACCACCGTCGTTGAACGGTATTATTATCCGGTTTATCCCAATAATACGATTGCTCCTTCCACCGGGGCCCAACCGGCTCTGCCTCCTACGGTGCAAGCTCCCCCCCCAGTTCCCATGGTGGCTAGTGTGACCAAGCATGATTTAGTGGGGGTTTTAGAATCCGGCGATCGCTCCTCGGCCCTTTTTCGCTGGAATGACATGACCCAAAAAATTCAACTAGGAGAGACGATTGGGAGCAGTGGTTGGCAGTTAACCTCCGTAGTGGGTCAAAAGGCAATATTATCCCGTCAAGGGAAAACGCGGTATCTTGAAGTGGGGCAAAGCTTTTAACCCCAACCACATTGATTTTTGGGAAGCCGATTAAGATGGGTGTTTTCGATGATGTCAGCCGTTTTTTAGAAAACCGCCTAGAGGAGTTTTTACAGAACAATCCCCATTTAGAGTTGCAGGCCTTAGCGGAGCAGTTACGGGAACAAGAAGCCGATGCCCGGCAATTATTAGGGGGATTAGAGCGCAAAAAACAAGATCAAGAGGCTCAAATTCTTGCCCTTGCCCAAGATATCCAGGCTTGGCATGGCCGCATCCAAAAAGCCCAAGCATCTAACCGTCCCGATTTAGCCCAGGCTGCCCAGGAAAGGGAAGCAGCATTGTTGCGCCAAGGGAATCAGGTGTGGGGACAGCGGACTGGGACAGAACACCGGATTCAACAGGCTCAGGATTTGTTACGGGAAATTCAGCAACGTCAACGGGATGTTGAAAAAAAAGCTAAGCAAGTTCAAGGGGAACAGGCTGTGGCCGCTGCCCAACAAAAAGCCGCAACGGATACCATCGGCTGGAACCGGGGAGAACACCAACCCTATCGCCGTGAGCTTGATCCCCTTGATGGGGAGTTTAAGCGTTGGGAATTGGAAGAAGAACTGGAAACCATGAAGCGGAAAATGGGCCCTTAGGTCGGGGTGATGTTCGTCCAGATTAGTCAGCTACCCTACCATTGATCGCTGCCATGTTATCCTGCTTTTCCCAGCAAAGACAACGTTTAGATTTGTTGGCCGACCAAGTTCAAGGGGTGGCCACCGAGGACAACGTTTATTTTTGCCTATGTGATGAGTTTGGTTGGGTACAGGAAGCTTTGCTGGCGTCGGATCAGGCGTTATTATTTGATGCCCGTCAACGGGAGGGATTACAAGGGGCGTTGGGGCAGTTAGAGCACTTTCGGGGCAATATCTTACTCATTTCAGGTCTGGTTGATCATCCCAATCCCCAAGGATTTTTGACTAAGTTGGCTGAAATTAAATCGAAACGCTGTCCCGATGGCCATTTCCATTGGCTGATTTTGGTTTCTGCGCCGATCGCCGAGAATTTTCGAGGGTTAAAAACGTTTTTAGATGGTCAATGCTTTTGGTTTGATCTCCGGGTGGCGATCGCCGACATTGAGACAGCGATCGATGAAATTTGGGAGACCATCTGGCAGGAACCATCCAAGCTTTCCCCCCTAGAACGCCAGCAGGCGAGGGATCGATTACCCGATTGGTTGATCACCTTGACTAACCATGAAACGGTACTGGCCCTAGAGCCAATGAGCCTATTGCAGGGTAAGTTAACCCTATTGCAAGGGTTAGCCTTAGAAAACCAGGGAAAAAGTGGCCGCCAAGGGGCCATGGAGTTTTACCAAGAAAGTTTCGATATTTGGGAATTACTGGGGGATGAAGAGCCACTCATTTGGTTAAGTATCCGCTTGGGCTATTTATTGGCCTTGTTGGCCACCGGGGAAGGAAATCGAGGCCATGAACTCTGGCAACAGACCCAACACTATGCGGAAAGGGCGATCGCCGGTTTAAGGGAGCGACAATGGCGTTTTTTCCACCGGGATAGCCTTGATTTATTAGGGAATTTACTACGGGAAATTGAAGATTGGGAAGGGATGCGCCAGACGGCGGAAAATAGTCTGATCTTTTTCTATCAACTGTCCCCCTTTACTGCAACGGAAGCCAGTCCCCACCCCAACGACGATCAACCCTGGACAGAATTAGAACTCCAATCCCATATTGCCCGGGCCTACGCTTATTTGAGTGAAGCATTGGTGGAGCAGTGGAAGTTTGATGAAGCTGAAGAAGCCCTGAAACGGGCCTTTGAAACCCAAACTCCGGCGTTAATTCATCCCCACCCTTTTACCCCTTGGCTCCATTACCTTTCAGGGCGCATCCTGTTGGCCAATGATCAACCTAGAGAAGCGGCGAAAGTGCTTCATCAGGCCCAGCGCTTGCTGGATTTTACCGATTACCCCCGTTTATATTTGGCAATTTTGGTGGAATTACGGGAATGTTACTTGCAATTTCAAGAGTGGCTGGCCGTCATGACCGTCGATCAAGAGTATTTGCGCCGCCAATACAGTATCGGGTTGCGGGCCTTTTCCGGTCCGACAGCGTTGCCCTGTTGGCCCCACCAACGGGTTTATTGTCATCCCTTGACCCCGGAAAAATTACTCGGGGGGGAAGAAGAAGAACCAACGGAAACTGCCTATCCTGCTCCTCTATCGTTATCCTGGCAAAAACTCCAACGGACTTGGGCACAGTTCCCAGCGCCCATTGTGATTATCACCAGTGAATCCGGCGGGGGGCGCAGTTCTTGGCTCCAGGCGGAGGTGATGCAAAACTTGACGGGCAATTCAGGGATTTTTCTGCCCTTTACGGAGGATTGGGGCGCTAACCTGTGGGAACAAGGGACTCGGACGTTATTGCCGTTATCCGCTGTCAAACCAGGGGAAATGCCCCTAGAAGACCGTTTACAAGTGTTGTCCGCCGCCCTACCGCCGGAGGGTCTGTGGCTGATTTTGGACGGGGAAAATGGCAGTCTACCCTGGCAGCAATTCTCCGCTCCAACTTCCCCTAACCGAGAAGAGATCCCTCTCTGGCCATGGTTATTAACCCAGGTTCAGTGCCAACGTATTCGTCTCTTAGTCAGTTTACCCACCACGGCGATCGCCGACTTTCAAGCAGAATTACAGTATCAAGGGGGCGAAGAGATTCCCCCGCTGCAAATTCATCGTCTTCCCTCCCCGTCTTTAAACCAAGCAGAAACCTGGTTAGCCAAGGCCATGGCCCCTGTTCGTCATCCCTGGTCCCCTAGTTTACAATCCCAGGTCTTGGGGGACTTGGCGATCGAATCCCCTAGAACAACGGGTTCTTGGATTCATCCCTTAGATCTGCAACGATTAGGTGCCGAACTTGAAAATCAACAGGTGACCCAATCGATCAATTACCAACCCCACAAACTTGAACAATGGTTATGGCAGGCTATTCAACATCAACTCAACTTTCTCCCTTCCCCCCTATTTACCAAAGCGCTGCAACTGTTACAGTCCCTCACCGACGCCCAAGGGAATCGCTGTCTGAAAACGGATCAACAATTACTCCTGGAAC
>JBJOGT010000439.1:0-6901 GCA_046048115.1 Cyanobacteriota bacterium
CTCGGCTACGATCTCGCCGCTAATAATCTCTTTCGCCGGTGTTAAACGGTAGATCAGCACCCGGTCAGCCCCAAGGTTTTTCTGGGCTTCCTGCACCGCACCATCGAGGATAGTTTGCAAATCCAGGGACTGGCGAATTTTGAGGGCGATCGCCGTGGTAATGGTTTCCTGTTGCCGGGATCGGTTTAGTTGCTGCCGTAATAAGCTGTTTTGATAGGTCTGAATAACAGCAATCTGTAACGCCGTGGCCGTTAAATCTTGTTTAACCAAATAATCCGCCGCCCCTAACTTGATGGCCGCCGCCGCAATGCGCTCATCCCCCTGCCCCGTCAGCATCACCACCGGCAACTTCAAGTTATTAGTCCTGTAATTAACTTCGACTAAAAACTCCAGACCATCCCCATCCGGTAAACTATAGTCCAACAACGTCACATCGGGGTGTTGCTGTTGGTACAGCATTAAGCCTTCTTCTAGGGTTTCTGCTTCCAGATAGCGGTACTTCACCGTGGCATCGGTTTGCAAATACCGCCGATAGACCCGGCGATCGACCTCAGAATCGTCAACCAATAATACGGTGAGGGGCAAGTGTTGTTCTGCTTCTGTTTTTAATTGTTGGGATAGGGTCATGGTGGGATCAACTCGGGTCGGATAATACCGAAATGGCAAACCGATAATGAACTAGGGCTTGCAAGGTTTTTGGGGTGGCTTGAATCCCTACCGGTTTGAGCACCTAGGCTTTGACATAACAGGTTTCGATATCCTATTGGTTCTGGGAGACAATGAATGCTATCAAATATATCGTTTTTCAATAACCCGCCGAAAGGTATGACAATCTTCTTTTTAGGAGCTGCCCCAGTCTTCCCTTGATTAAATATTACTTCACGGTGCAACGACGACTTGGTTGCGTCCTGCCGACTTGGCACGGTAAAGGGCCGCATCAGCGGTTTGCAGGAGGGCTGTGCCTGTTATGCTGTGTTGTGGGAAGCTGGCAATACCCAGGGAGATAGTGAGGTTGCCCAAGTGTTTGCCATTATGGGCAAGGGTTTGTTTGGAGATTGCTTCTCGAATTTCTTCTGCTTTAGCAGTTGTTTCCCCTAGAGAAGACTCCGGCAGAATCAAAGTCATTTCTTCTCCGCCATAGCGACAGACAATGTCTGACCCACGCACGCTGTTTTTGAGTAGTGTAGCGATGGTTTGTAGAACATAATCTCCCACTTCATGGCTGTAGGTGTCATTAAATCGCTTAAAGTGATCCACATCAATCATCACCACACCGATCTCGTGTTGCTTACGCTGGGCACGGGCAATTTCTTGACTCAAAACTTCCTCGAGATATCGTCGATTGTATAAACCAGTCAATGGGTCGCGGATGCTTTGATATTGCAAGGTTTCGCGCAGATTTAAGTTGGAGATTGCCAATGCGACTTGTTCAGCAACAGTGCGGGCAATTTGCCGTTTAGCTTCGGGCAGGGTGCTAGGATTATTAGTACTCAGATAAAACAACCCCAAGGTCTCACTCTGGGCAATCATGGGGATGCAGAGGGTGGTGTCAATTTCCTGATCCGCCGGAACGTGCCGACAGCGTAAGCCTGATCGGTGGTGTTCACAGTGGTGTAACCTGCCCCGCCGCAAAGCCCAGCAATCCTGGGGATGAAAGTCCGGTGCAGATTGGAGAGCATCTCCCCAATGGGACATGACTTCCATTCGGTTCCGGGACTGATTGGTGATGAAAATTGCCCCGGAACAGTCTGGGAAAAGGTTTTCCACCAAACTACTGAGGGCATTAGAGGCTTCCTTCACCGTCAGACAGGCTTGGAGAAAATCACTGATTTCGCTCAAGATCAACATTTCTTCATGGCGTTGATTAAGTTCCGCAATCCTTGCTTGCAGTTGTTGATTCATTTGCTGAATGGCCTGCTCAGATTGTTTGATTTCCATTACCCTTTGCTCTAATTCCTGGCTTAAATCAGCTAGGGATTGGTGGGTTTGGGCTTGATTAATGGCGATCGCCAACTGGACAGACAACCCTTGCAAAAAATGGACATCATGGGGGTTCCACTGTCGAGGAGACCCGCATTGATGGGCAATTAAAAGACCCCACAGATAATCAGTATGAGCAGTTTGATCTGAAAACAAGATCGGAACAGCAAGATTGGCTTTGACCTGAAAGCGTTCCAATAATTGTTTGTGACAATTGCTGAGGTCAGAGGCGGCAACGTCATTCACAACAAATGCATGGCCATAGTGATATTTTTCGATGGCGCTAGCTTGCAAACATTCATCCCTAACCTGTTGATGAAGACTCGCTGTCCAGGGGGGCACCACGGCCTCGGCCAAGATCTCGCCGCTAATGATATCCGTCTCCGGTGTTAGACGGTAGATCAGAACCCGGTCAGCCTTCAGGTTTTTCTGGACTTCCTGCACTGCGCCATCGAGGATAGTTTGCAAATCCAGGGACTGGCGAATTTTGAGGGCGATCAAGTTGGTAATGGTTTCCTGTTGCCGGGATCGCTCTAGTTGTTGCCGTAATCGGGTATTTTGATGGGTTTGAACGACAGCAGTTTGTAACGCCGTAGCCGTTAAATCTTGTTTAACTAAATAATCTGCCGCCCCCAACTTGATAGATTTTGCCGCAATGCGTTCATCCCCCTGCCCTGTCAGCATCACCACCGGCCATTTGAGATCAGGGATACCGTCATTTAGTCGGGTTAAAAACTCCAGACCATCCCCGTCCGGCAGGCTAAAGTCCAACAAGGTTACATCGGGTTGTTCCTGTTGGTAAAGTGCTAGGCCCTCTTCAAGGGTTTCTACTTCCAGACACTGATAGTTTATCGTCGTGTCAGTCTGTAAATAGCGCTGATAGACCTGGCGATCAACCTCAGAATCCTCGACCAATAACACGGTAAGGGGTAAGTATTGTTCTGTGTCTGATTGGCAGGGGGGATTCATCGCGAAATCAACTCGGTTCAGGTAATACCGAAATGGCAAACCAATAACGCACTAGGGATTGTAAGGTGTCTTGGGTGGCTTCAATTCCGACTCGTTTGAGCACATAGCCATTGGCACCGTTGGCATAACAGGTTTCGATATCCTGTTGGCTCTGGGAGGTAGTCAACACCACAATCGGCAGCGACCGCAAGCGAGGCTCCTGGCGTACACCTTTGATGATATCGCGACCATCGGTGCCGGGGAGATTCAAATCTAACAATACTAATTTGGGGCGGGGGGCCGTCAACTCGGCATAGTCCCCTTCCCGGAGTAAATAATCGAGGGCGTCATCCCCATCATCAAAGCGCAGCAACGGATGGTAAATGTTCTCAAATATATCGAGTTTTTCAATAATCCGCTGAAAGGTATAGAAATCCTCATCGCTGTCTTCGATGACCACCACCACAGGGTGATTAGCGTCGTCCCAGGGGGAGGCGAGTTGTTTGATCATGGTGCGGCGCCCTCCCCAATATGGCTCCCATCGGATGGGGGGGAGATTGGCGGTGGGTTTTCACTGGGTAGGGTAAACAGAAACTTTGTGCCTTTGCCATAGACCGATTCGACGGCGATCGCCCCACCGTGGCGTTCAATGATTTTTTTGACAATGGTAAGCCCGGCCCCTGTCCCGCCGCTGTATTTTTTCGGGGGATGCAACCGCTTAAAGATGCGAAATACGCTATCAAGGTGCTTTTCTCGAATGCCAATGCCATTGTCCCGCACGGCGATCGTTAATAATTGGGGTTTGTCTGGGGTCGGTTCCTGCCAGGTAATTTCTGCCCATTTTTCTGCCTGATCATTGTATTTAAAGGCATTGGAAATCAGATTGGTAAACACTTCTTCGATCAACAGGCGATCGCCCCACACCGTCGGCAGGGGATTCGGAACACGCAGGACACAGCCCTGCCACTGGGGATTCATCGCAAACACTTCTTGGATATCCTGAACTAAGCCATTGAGATCAATTTTCCGCATCTGGAGTTCCTGACGACCTAAGCGGGAGAACTTTAACAACGCTTCGATCAAGGATTCCATGCGCTGGGTTAGGCGGGTCAGGGTATGGAGTTTATCGACCCCTTCTGCATCCAACACATCTTGATAGTCTTCCAGCAGAAAATTGGCGTAGTTATGGATGCCCCGCAACGGTTCTTTTAAATCATGGGAAGCAATGTAGGCAAAGGCGTCTAGCTCATTGTTACTCTGCTGCAATTCCAGGTTGACAGAGGCCAGTTCATCCGCTTGGCGCAACACAATATCAATAATGCCCTGCCGCAGTTCCACCGCCCCTTGCCATTCGCAGGGTAGCCAGGGATTAGCAGTATGGCGCACAATTTCTTGCCAAGCAGCAAAGGATTTCCGGGGGGTAATGGAAATGCTGCCATCGGCTTCGATCTGTTTGGGTTTATCGGGATTGCCGGCCCAGGTGACCGTTTGCAACCGTTCCGCCCGGAACCAGAGGATATATTGCCGTTGAATGCGAGAAATGGCGATCGCCAGTAGGCCGCTGGCCCTATCGGCATAGGCCACGGCTTCGGGAAAACAACGGGGTAACGCATCGGTCATAAACAGATCCCGTTCAAATTGGGATTCCAGCCAGTGGATCAGCGAGGGCAATTGCGCCTCATCCGGCGTTTGTCCCACCCGTTGCAGCGTATCCCTTTGGACAATAACCGCCCCATCGGCCCCGGTTAACGCCAGTAATTGCTCTGGATCGGCCATCAGGGCTTCAGGAAAATCATTGCTATGGCTGAGGCGATCGATGAACTGACTTTGAATGGCCTTGAGACTGAGTTGGTAATCGAGATTTTCATTGGCTTCCTTGTTGGCCAATTCCGTCGAAACCAGTTGACCGATAAATTCACACAGAGTCCGCAATTCATAAGGCACAAATTTGGGCCCGTCATGGTGGCACACAATCAGACCCCATAGTTGTCCCTTTTGGATAATGGAAACGGACATAGACGCCCCTACCCCCATATTTTGCAGATATTCCACGTGTAACGGTGACACCGATCGCAGGACGCAAAAGCGCATATCGAGAGGGTTATTCTCCGGGGCCCCATCGGTGGTCATTAAGGAAGCCGGGTTGTAATTCACGTCAGGAATTAACCGCAACCAATTCAGGGTATAGAGTTGTTTGGCCTGCTTGGGAATGTCGGAATCGGGGTAGCGTAATCCTAAATAACTGTCTTGATGGGATTCCTTCGCTTCAGCAATCACTTCCCCACTCCCCGACTCGTCAAACCGATAGACCATCACCCGGTCAAAGCCAGTTAACTGTTTGACATCTTCCACCACAAACTGACAGAGATCCTTTAAGGTGACGGCTTGTTGGATGGCCGTTAGGGTTTGTTTGACGCGATGGTAAAAGGTGAAAAAATTCGGGGTTGTTACAACGGATTCTAAGGATTGATCCGGGGCGATCTCGCAGAGATCCGCTACGCGGTGCGCCGTCCCAAAGGGTTCCAGTTCCACCACAATTTCCCCCGTCGGCGTCTGATGCACCACTTCATTAAACCGTTGTTCTTCCCCAGCGGTTAAGGTGATGGCCAAGGGATTAACCGCCTCAAACTCCCGATTTAAACAAGCACGGATTGCCGCCACACTGGCCGGGGTAACAAAATTCTCCAAGGGGCGATCGAGCCAGACGTTAACCGCCATCCCCGTCAGAGCTTGTACATTTTCGCTGACTTGGCGGATCTGTAACTCGTCCCCGGCTAACACCAACAAAACCCCATGGGGCTGAATCAAACCGGGAATGTGGATCGGTTCACGATCGCAGTTGGTCAAATTAACGGTTTGGAGGGATGGGTCTCCCCAAAGGGTTAAGGGAGCAGGCGAGAGGAGCGTCATGGAAAATAATCAAAACGGGGGAATAGCAATTAACCAGCGTGGAAAAGGACGGCAATAGATGGCATGGAATTTCCTGCCCCCACTTTAATAACCGCCAAGGCTGTTTTAAGAATTGTATCGTTTTTACAAAAGTTTACAAAGGGCGGATAGAGGAAATCCCCCTAACGTTGGTCATCGTCACTGTGATGCCGCTGGCTGAGAATGCTGGCCTGGCCCGCCCCAATGGCAAAACCAACAACTGCCCCGATCCAGATAAAACGCCGCCCGTAGAGCATTTGATAGGGTTGACTCATGTAAGTCTTCATTTGACTAGAATGCTGACGTAATGCAATTTGTCCCACTCCCCACCCGAATACTGAACCAACAAGGGCACAGGTAATGCCACTGAGAATAACAACGCGATAATTCATGGTTTGTGGCCCCAATTTTTCGATAACAGGGTCGGTCTTCTCCATCCTAGGCGACGTTTCCCTTTTCCTTCAATCCTAAGGCCTAGGCAGCACTGACGGTCTTGAGAAAGGTTTTTAATCGGTCTAAAACGGGGAGGGGAATTTCGTGCCCCATGGCAAATTCCTGATACTCCACCGCTGCTCCAATACTTTGCAGAGCTTGCCGTCCTTGGTGGGCCATGGCGATCGGTACCACCGCATCCTGACTACCATGCACCATCAAAATTGGTGGTAGGGGCGAGTCGGTCGGTTCCGGCTGGAAATGTAAATAACCACTGAGGGCAAAAATCCCTGCCAGGGGTAACGTTAAGCCCACATCCAGACTCATCGCGCCCCCCTGGGAAAAGCCCCCCAATACGGTTTTTTCGAGGGGAATTTGGGTTTGGGCTGCCAACGATAAGAGATAATCCCGCAACGCCTGTCGGGATTCGGCTAGTCCTTCAAAATTAGGACTTTCGAGGTTATACCAAGCCCGTCCTTGGGGGATTTGGGGATGGGGAAAGGGAGCGTTAACAAATAAGCACTGATAATTCGCTAAATTTAACGCCGATCGAGGGGATACAAATCCTGGGCATCGGCTCCCCAACCATGCAAAATTACCGCTAAATGATCCG
>JBJOGT010000440.1:0-3989 GCA_046048115.1 Cyanobacteriota bacterium
AATTTCCTTGATAAACACTATATATAGCGTAAAAAATCTTTTTGTCAAAACTCCAGTCCTCATCTTGGCGCTAAATTTGAGATGATGAATTAAACCCCTAACACAACTGTTAATTTGCGGATCGTTTGACCATGACCCAGACCACCGATGCCATTCTGTCGCCCCAGTCCGAAGCGAAATATGGTGAGCGAGAAATCCAAAATGCTGAACTGATTACGTTTCCTAATCCCCGCCCCGGTCGTCGTTATGACGTCCACATTACCCTGCCGGAATTTACCTGCAAATGTCCTTTTTCTGGCTATCCCGATTTTGCCACCCTGTATTTAACCTATTGCCCCGATCAAAGGGTGGTGGAGTTGAAATCCATTAAGCTTTACATCAATAGCTACCGCGATCGCCATATTCCCCACGAAGAAGTGACCAATCAAATTTTGGATGATTTTGTCACCGTAGCGAATCCTCTTTATGCCAAGATCAAAGCCGATTTTAATCCCAGGGGTAATGTTCATACGGTGATCGAAGTGGAATACCACCAATCCCAAGATCCCTAATTTTTTTGCCAATCAATTCAAACTTCCCAATGCTTAACATAAGATTAACGTATTCTAGCCAGCTTATCCGTGATTGTTTAGGGTGCTGTTGAAATTTCATGCGCCGTGGGATACCGTTAGGGGACGATTCTTTCCGTTATTTGTGCATTTTAGGAGTGGGTAATTATGTCGGTGGTGTTAACGGTGGGCGATCGCCAAGTCAGGCTGGATGAATTGTATCTTTTACTAACCGAATATCAACTGTTGCCCCGTTTAGCCAGAGAACTAATCATTGATCAGGCGATCGCCGACATTGAACTGACCCCCGAAGAACGGGAACAATCCCTGGGATTTACCTACCAACAAATGCAAATAGGGAATGAAGAACAACGCCAGGCCATGCTGAAGCAATGCGGCATGAGCCTAGAGCAATTTGAAGACTACATTCTCCGGGAAGCCAAACTAGAGCGCTATAAACGTCAAATGTGGGACGAGCAGCTAGAAGGACATTTTTTAAACAGCAAAGATCAATTAGACCGAGTCGTATATTCCCTCATTCGCACCAAAGAACCGGGCATTGCCCAAGAATTATATTTCCGCATTCAGGAAGGGGAAGAAGAATTTAGTGATTTGGCCCGGCAATATTCAGAAGGGGGAGAAGCCCAAACCGGTGGACTCATTGGCCCAGTGGAATTAAATGTCCCCCATCCCCGCATTATGCAATTGCTAAAAAGTAATTCGGTGGGTCAACTCTGTCCGCCGACCCAAATTGGCGAATGGTGGATTATTCTACGGTTAGAAAAGTACATTGCCAGCCAGTTGGATGAAAATTTACGTCAACGTCTCCGCAATGATTTGTTTCAAAAATGGTTAGCCAATCAGATTCAAACCCGTGTTGATTATCATCCGCCCCAACCGCTGATAACCAGGGAAGCCAGACCAGAATCCGTTGCAACGGAACCGAGCCATGAAGGAGGGTTATTACTTAGTGCAGCGGATGTTTGGAATGATTAATGATTTCTTAACCAAAGCCATGAATTTTTTCCTCTATGGTGTCCGATAGATAAATTAAATAACTAAAATATCCTCGGTAGGGGCAATGCTTAATTTTTTAACGCTCTCTGCTATCGTTGGAATTTAAATCTTTATCGCGCTCTGGTTGTATTCCCCGCCGCCAAGGTCGTAACTGTTTTTCAGTTTTTAACTATTTTTAAAATTTCGTTATGAGCCTGACTGTCACCGATTACCAGTCTTTTTTAAGGGAAGTCACTCCCTTTGCCCTACTGCCCCCAGCGGCGATCGCCGAGATTGCAGATAAGTTACGGCCTTGGCGGTTTCGCATGGGGCAAATTATTTTAACGCGGGGCAAATTAGCCAATCAGGTTTATTTTTTGGTCAGTGGTCAGGCCCGGCTTTTGGGCTACGATCCCGGCACAGGGTTCCCGGTTACCCTGACGTTACTGCAAAATGGGGCAGTCATTGGGGCCACCAATACCATTCGTAATGTGCCCTGTGAAACGGCGATCGCCTCCACGGAAACAGTATGTGCCAGTTTAAGCCGCACAGAATTTTTAGAGTTAGTCGAAAAATATCCTGAATTACAGGAAGCCTATCGGGATCAATGCGGCTTAGTGGAATTGTTCGATTTGTTGGGGGAACACCTCCAACGTCTAGCCCAAGGGGGAACAGATCTACGACAATTAACCCTCAACACCCTGCCCCAAAGCCAGGTGTGCCTATTACCAGTGGGAACCCAATCCTTACCCCAGAGCCTTTTTCAGGACGGACGTCTTTGGTTAGTGAGTAGTGATGGCTTAGACACACTTCCCAAGGGCAGTATTCTTACCACGGAAAACAGGGCATTAAAACTAACAGCGACCAATCCGGTGCGATTAATCGGTATTCCGAACCCCCAGTTCCCCCCCCCTGGTGCCGATCAACCCAGTGCCGATATTCCCGTTGCCGATGTGCGGGTATTACCCCCCGAAGAGTCTCCCTGGGCGGATATTCCCTACGCCGATCCAAGTCAGTTGGGGGAACCGGTGGTGGCGCAGACGACGATACAGTCAGGGCGCAAACGGTATCCCATCGTGCGGGGTCAAACCCCTACAGAAGCTGGGGTAGCCTGCTTTCAGATGATTAGTCAATATTTTGGGATGCCCTTCCAGCGGGACGTCATTCAGCGCATTGTCGGCGAAGAAATTAGACGCAATCAGGCCCTATCGTTACCGGTGTGTGGCGCAATCATTGAACTGATGGGCTTAACCAGCCAACTGGTACGGGTTCCCATTGGGGCGATCGCCCAGTTAACAACTCCCTGTTTAATCCGTTGGCAAGATACATTAGCCCTAATCTATGAAGTCAGTGAAAAGGAAGTCAAAATCGCTGTGCCGGAATTAGGCTTAGTGAAACGTAAAACCCAAGATTTCCTACAAACCTGGGGAGAAGAGGGGCAGGGGGAAGTGCTGTTGATGCACCCCTCCAAAGACACCCCCCAGGAACGGTTCGGGCTGAGTTGGTTTTGGCCCGCCCTGGTGAAATATCGCATGGTGCTGCTAATTGTTTTTGTGGCGTCGTTCTTTGTCCAGTTATTTGGTCTGGCTAATCCGTTAATGATCCAGATCATTATTGACAAAGTGATTGTCCAAAACAGTAAGGATACGTTACAGGTGCTGGGGGTTGCCCTGGTGGCGATCGCCGTGTTTGAGGCTTTGTTGAGCACCTTGAGAACCTACCTGTTTGTGGATACCACTAACCGGATCGACATGAGCCTGGGGTCAGAAATCATTGACCACCTGCTGCGGTTACCATTGCGCTATTTTGAAAAACGCCCCGTGGGGGAAATTTCGACGCGGGTGAACGAACTAGAAAATATCCGTCAGTTTTTAACGGGTACTGCCTTAACCGTGGTGTTAGACTCGGTTTTCTCCGTGGTCTATATCGTGGTGATGATTATCTACAGTCCCCTATTAACGGCGGTGGCGTTGGGGATTGTTCCCATTTTTGTGCTGTTAACCCTGGTCTTTTCCCCCCTGATCCGTAAACAACTACGCCTCAAAGCTGAGCGCAACGCCCAAACCCAATCCTATCTGGTGGAAGTGATGTCGGGCATTCAAACGGTCAAAGCCCAAAACATCGAACTACGTTCCCGTTGGCAATGGCAGGATAAATATGCCCGCTATGTGGGGGCTGGTTTTAACACGGTGATTACATCGACCCTAGCCAGTTCCTCTAGCCATTTTCTGAACCAACTGTCCGGCCTGCTGGTGCTGTGGGTAGGGGCCTCTCTGGTGTTAGACGGTAAACTCACCCTGGGTCAATTAATTGCCTTCCGCATCATTGCCGGTTATGTCACCTCCCCCATTTTGCGCTTGACCCAACTCTGGCAAAACTTCCAAGAAACGGCCCTGTCCTTAGAACGGTTAGCCGATATTGTCGATACGCCCCAAGAATGCGAGC
>JBJOGT010000441.1:0-6638 GCA_046048115.1 Cyanobacteriota bacterium
GGCGTTCCAACTCCTCCACCGTTAAACCGGCCAAATCGGCCCAGGCAGCCTTACCTTGCTTGAGGGTTTCCTTGAGGGTGGCAACACTCTGGTTGAGGTGATTGGCCCAACGTTCATAGGATGGACGATGCCCCAAAGTAGCTAGCAATTGGTCATGGACGGCGATCGCCGCTTGGTAGCGACTGATGGAGCGGTTTTCCGCCGCCACAGTATTCTGTAATTCCAACAAAGCCAAATAAGTCTGCACCTGCTGGGCAATCTGCACCTCTTCATCCTTTTTGAGGAGGGGAATCCGCCCAATATCCTGCAAATAGAGCCGCACCAAGTCCGTGCTGGCCTGTTGACGGCGGGCAACGGCGGTATACTCCAAATCTGGCAATTCCACCGTTAATGCCGCTTCTTCTTCGGGTGACATTAAATCTGTCTCTAGCAGATCACTAGGGGCATTGTCATCAGGGTGGGGAATCATCATGGAGGTGAGTGAGTGACTGAGTGGGCTAATGTCGGATGAATGTAGCATTCTAATTTCCTCTCCCTGCGCCATGATGGCAGGTGTCTAAGTTGTGATGGGGATCACTGACGATTGGCGGTGTTGCTTTTAGCATTCCCATTTCAAAACATACTATCAACATAATCGTCAAGGGTTAACGGACAAAGAGGGTAGACCCTTTATCAACGCCTTCAGCAAATGACCGCTACTTGTAGAGGACACTTTTGACACCGGTTTTAAGTGGAGCAAAATACGAACACTAATTCCATTAAACGATCAACACCCCATTAAAGCGATTCGTAAAAATACGGAAAACCGTCAACGCTTTTGACGGGTAGGTTTTACAATAAGTTAAATTGTTAGTAGCATTTATGTTGTTACATTTGATGCAGCATCTAAAATTGATAAACTCAGAAAAGCAAGGCGACCAATTTCGCCCCCTCCAGCCGCACAAACTGAACCAGCGGTTCACCATTCGCCCCCCGCAATAACTGAACACCACCGATGACTAAGGGAGGAAGTAAATTGATGAATAAGGTTTGGCTAGGGCTGATTTCACTTGGGTTAGGGGTGCTGATTTTCTGTGCCAATTCCCCCACTGACCTCAGCTTTTTTCCGAGACTGTATCTCACCCTTTTTGTTGCCAAAGCCATCTTTCTCGTTTGTTATTTTGCTCCTAGTTTCTTTCAAAAAGTTTTACCTCCTTCGTCCTATCATTATCGACCCATTCGGTTGCCTCGTTTAAAATGATTGCTTCGCTTTCCTCCCCTTCGCCGGCCATGAAAAATCGTTTTATTGCCTTAATTTTTGCCCTGTTTTTAGGGAGCTTTGGCTTACATAAGCTGTATCTGGGCCATGTCTTGGCCGGTATTATGTATCTGATTTTCTCTTGGACAGGTATTCCCACTGTTCTGTCTTTTATTGACGTGATTATTTTGGCAACGATGGATGAGCGTAAATTTAATGTGCTTTATAACCATCAGCAATTGCCCGCTGCTCCCCTGGAACGCTCTGAACGCTTGGATGTGGCCATTATCAAAGCCTGCGCTAGTAAGGCGATCGGGGCGACGGTGACTGAATGTATTGTGGCCACAGGGGAAGATCCCCACAAGGTTAAAGAAACAATCGACAACCTCTGCCGCAAAGGGTTTTTGGTGCCGGATAATCGGGAAGGGGATTATGCTGTCGTTTATAAATCCGTTTGAAATCCTTTAAAATTGAGCAGCTAATTTCGCTGACAAGGATCTAGACCGGTGCGAATCAAAACATCGTTACAAAGGTTGATGGGCCTGATTTTATTGTTTATTTTTGCACTGGGGCTGGGGGTATTTACCCCGGCTTGGGGTCAGAACAAAACGGAGATTTCTTGGGATGAGTGGGGCATTCCCCATATTTTTGCCCCGGACGAGGTGGCGTTATTTGAGGGCTTTGGTTGGGCCCAGGCCCAGGGTCATGCCGATTTGTTGTTAACCCTTTACGGGGAAGCGCGGGGACGGGCGTCGGAATATTGGGGCATTGATTATTTAGAAACGGATCAGTATGTCCGCCTGATGGGGATTCCTGAGCGGGGAGATCAGTGGTTGAAGGCCCAAAGCCCGACGATGCAACGGAATTTACAGGGGTTTGCTACGGGCATTAATCGGTATTTGCAACAGCATCCTGAAGTGGGTAGTCCGAGTTTGCGCCAGGTGTTGCCAATTCAGGCTGAAGATGTGGTGGCCCATGTGCAACGGGTTTTATTATTTCAATTTGTCAGTAGTCCCCAATTGATTGCCCGGTTGGCGGGGCAAATTCCGTCCCTGGATGTGCCCTTGGCCTCCAATGCCTGGGCGATCGCCCCGAGCCAGTCCCAATCTCAACGGGCGATGTTGTTGGCTAATCCCCATTTACCCTGGGGTGGACTGTACCGTTGGACTGAAGCGCAATTGGTAGCACCCGGAATTAATCTAACGGGGGCGGCATTGGTGGGAACGCCAGTGCCAGAAATTGGCTTTAACGACAATTTAGGCTGGAGTGTGACGGTTAATTATCCCCATAACGTGGGGAAGTATGCGTTAACCCAAACCGATGGGGGATATGAATGGGACGGGGGGGTTAAGCCGTTTGAACGCCAGCCCCAAACCTTAAAAATTCGGCAAACCGATGGCAGTTTCCAAACCCTGCAATGGGAAATTCTCCAGAGTGAGGCGGGGGTGGTGGTTTCCCAACAAAAAGATAATGCCTATGCCATTAATGTGCCGGGGCTAGATCGATCCGGGGCGATCGCCGCTTTTTTGCAAATGGGTAAAGCGAAGAATTTAGAACAATTTGAGCAGGCTTGGCAGTCCCAACAGATCCCCATGTTTAACATCCTTTACGGCGATCGCCGGGGCAATATTTTTTACCTTTATAATTCCCTCACCCCGGAAAGGGACGGGACGTGGCAGGACTGGGATCGCATTCAACCCATTAATAAGAGCCAGGATTTAAACCCTAATTATTATGCCTACGACCAGTTACCGAAACTGAAAAATCCCACCACAGGTTGGTTACAAAGCAGCAATGATCCCCCCTGGACGAGCACCTTTCCCCCGGCGTTAAACCCCAAGAATTACCCAGAAAGCCTGGCCGCCCCCTCCCTGGGTTTTGCTCCCTCTTTATTAAGAAGTCAACGATCCATCAAATTACTCCAAGGGGGTAAACGACTCAGCTTAGATCAGTTAAGGGAAAGGGCTCTGAATAGTCAATTGGAATTAGCTGATCGCATCGTGCCCCTATTAGTTTCGGCGGCCAATATGCTGGCCAATCCCATCGGCGTGGAAGCGGCCCAAGTCCTGAAAACCTGGGATAAGCAAGCTAATCCAGACAGTCGTGGCGCGGTGCTATTTATGCTCTGGGCCTTAACCATTGGGTCTGATAACGTCTTGGGGGGACAATGGAATCCCGCCGATCCCCTGGATAGTCCCAGTGGCATGGCGGACATTAACCGCTTTATGGCAGTACTGGAGGGAATAGCAGCCCAGGTAAAACTACTGTATGGCAAACTCGATGTCAGTTGGGGGGAAGTGGTGACCATGGAAGCGGGAAACTTTCGCTATCCGGCCACGGGGGCACCGAGCGAATTGGGCAGTTTTCGAGTTTTAACCTTAAAAACCAACGGGGATCAAACCTTTCAGCCCATTGCCGGGGATAGTTACGTCAGTGTGGTGGAATTTGGCGATCGCCCTTTGGCCCAGAGTGTGTTGGTCTATGGCAACGCCAGTCAGCCCGATTCCCCCCATAATGGGGACCAACTCCGCCTTTATGCCCAGAATCAATTCCGCCCCGTTTGGCGATCGCCGTCGGAGATCAACGCCCATTTAGAAAAACAGGAAATCCTCTGACAATTCCCCTTGCATCTTTCCCCCCTTGCCCTGACAATAGACCCAAGCACCAGAGTATATCTACCTATTTTTACTTTCTTACTCCTTTTCCCACAGTGATCGCCATCTACCCAGGCAGTTTTGACCCCATTACCCTCGGTCATTTGGACATCATTGAACGGGGGAGTCACTTATTTGAACAGATCATTGTGGCTGTGCTGTGTAATCCCAGTAAAGAGCCGATGTTTTCCGTTGAAAAGCGACTTGATCAAATCCAATGTTGTACCCAGCATCTCGCCAATGTCAAAGTGGACAGTTTTATGGGACTCACCGTAGACTATGCCAAACAGCAACAAGCCACCGTGCTATTGCGGGGATTGCGGGTGTTATCCGATTTTGAAAAAGAACTACAAATGGCCCATACCAACCAAACCCTTTGGGAAGGCATCGAAACCGTTTTTTTAGCCACCGCTAAGGAATATAGCTTTTTAAGTAGTAGTATTGTCAAAGAAATTGCCAAATTTGGGGGGTCTGTGAATCATCTTGTTCCTGCACCGATTTTGGACGATATTTGTTCCTATTATCGGTAATTTATCTGATACGCTGATTTTGCTTTGTTTTCCTCGTCATTCGCCTGCATAAAACCATGACCCGCCGAGAGAGTGCCAATCCCGAAGTGACTGAAAATAGCGCCATTGTGCCGCGCCAAGCGGTCGATTTTGATATTCAACAACAATTGGCAGAACTCCAAGAACTGCTCTATGACAGTTTTCATATTCCCTTAACTGCCTGGAGTGTGATCGATGAGGAAAAAATTCTTGATCAAATCGACATCATCGCTGAGTTTATTCCCGGTGCGGTACAACGGGCGATCGCCGTCTTGGAGCAAGAGGCCCAGATTATTCACAACGCCGAACTCGAAGCCCAACGGATTCGGGAAATTGCCCAACAGGAAGCCCTGCGTATCCAAGATGAATCAGGGATTATCCAACGGGCTCAACAAGAGGCCGATCAATACCGTTTACAGGTGCAACAAGAGTGTGATGCCCTCCAGCGCCAAGTGCAACAGGAATGTGACACCCTCCAGCGCCAAACCCTGAGCGAACTCGAACAGATTAAACAAGTCACTCACCAGGAATTACAACATTTCCGCCAACAAACAAACCGGGAGTGTGCTGATATCCAACGGGATGCTGACCAGTATGCCGACACGGTATTGGGGCGCTTGGAGGGCAATTTAGCCGAAATGATGCGGGTTGTAAATCAAAGCCGTCAGATGTTGTACGATAATTCTCCCCATCACAATCCGGCAATCAATAACCATAATCCTCGGCCCGCTGCTCCGGCCTCTCCCCCAGTGGCAGCAACGGTAAATAAATCCCCCCGTCCTGATCGCCCCCGCCGTCGGTCACGCTAGGGTTTACTGATGAATAGTGTCTCTGACCTTCCCGACCAAGAGCAGTTTTGCCAGGGATTACAGGCTTGGCCCCCTGGGCTAGATTGGCAACCCAGTACGGATCAAATTGCGGCATTTTCTCGTCTATATGAAGGCCTTCTGTCCGGCAATCAACGCTTGAATTTAACCCGCATTACCGCTCCCATCCCCTTTCTGGAAAAACATCTGTGGGATTCTCTGGCCGGGGTATTGCTTTGTCAGTCTTGTCGTCAGCTTTCCGGGGCAGCGGTGATTGATATTGGCACTGGGGGCGGGTTTCCGGGGTTACCGATCGCCATCACTTGGCCAGAGTGGAAAGTCACCTTGATGGATTCCACCCGCAAAAAAATTACGTTTTTAGAAGAACTGGGCTACCGTTTGGGACTAACGAACCTGAGCTTTGTGGTGGATCGCGCCGAGGCCATGGGTCAACAAGCCCAACACCGAGAACAGTATGATCTGGCCACCATCCGAGCGGTGGGGGATGGGGCGGTTTGTGCGGAATATGGTTTACCCCTGTTAAAAGTCGGGGGGATTTTGGTCTTATATCGGGGTCAATGGTCACCGGAAGAGGACGATCGCCTGGGGGCAGTCAGTCAACAGTTGGGGGGGAAACTGCTCGAAACCATCCCGACGGAAACTCCATGGACAAAGGCCCAACGAAATTTTGTCTATGTGATCAAAGAAAAGCCCACTCCTCCAGAATTTCCTAGGGCGATCGGTCTTCCTCGTCAACAACCCCTTGGTCTATCTAACGCTTCATCGTCATAGTCGCAAGGATGGGGGCTTCGGCGATCGCCCCTTGCCCATTCAAAAAAGTGATTGCGGTTAACGCTCCAATTTTCATCCAAGAATCAGCAGTATTATCGATAATTCAATGCCCAATAGATCGAGAGAAACCAACAAATAACAATCCCAATCAATAGTATTGGATGAATGTGATGGCCGATCATTTCGAGATAGATGTTTTAGAATTAAAAAATCTTATAAAATCTCCTGATTAAGACGATGGAACCCTTCACAACTGTCGCGATCGCCAAACTTTAATACAGCAGTTTAAACAAACGTCATTCTTTTTTTTGGGAAACTGTATTATTAGAAAAAGAAATCCAGAGGTTTTTGTTGATGGAATCACTCTTAGCAACTTTAATAACTTGGGCTACGAATATTGCTCCCTTGGCTGGTTCTGCTATTGTCACAGGATTTTTTGGCAAGAATGGGGAAAATCTTAACGACTCCTTGTTGGCGACACTGCAACGCAAATTTCCTACCTCGCCAACCTTAAAGTTATTAACCGCAGGCAAAGTACCTGAAGTTGAGCAAGCCGTTATTGACTTGGAACCTGCATTAGCTGATTCGGAAGTTACAGAAT
>JBJOGT010000442.1:0-2968 GCA_046048115.1 Cyanobacteriota bacterium
ATGGTACTCTTTACGCCCTGTCCTGGGGTGGGAGGGGTTGTGATTTCTGCCCCGCTCGCGTCATAAATTTTTTCACCGGTGTAGGTAAGCCATTCTCCAACGCCATTACCGTTATAAATAAAAATTCTTATGCCGCGACCACCAGGAGTCCAGCGACCATTGACTTCGCGATAGCGTTTCCACCCAGCCCAGTCGTCGGGATAGTTGTCATTATTATTGTCAACCGGATCACAACCCACTGGCGCACCGGGATCGGTACTAAAGACAGTAATTTCCGTCGGCGCCCCAGCCGCCACATCTTCACAGAGCCGCAGTTTAGTGGAAAACTTTAACAGACGGACAATAATTTCTGAGTTAGTAGAACCTGTAGGATAGGGGCGAATAGAAATGACGGGAAACTTGGGATCGGTACCAACCCCTTCCCCGGCTTGGGTAATAAGAGGACCCACCATATCAAAGACCGTTTTTAAATTTTGATTGGTTTCGTTTTTGGCCACATCAGCTAAATACATTTGACGGTTTACAGAAAAAACAAAATAGGCTAGCTGAATCAAAATTCCACCGATGATTACGCCCACGATCAATTCAATGAGCGTCATCCCCTGATGGTGTTTTTTCGCAAACCTAAGAGCGTAGGTCAGAGAAAACAGTTTGTATACGGTAGATAGTTTTACTGGAATCATTGGGCGCTTTAACCTCAACTAAAATTTGGCGGGCTTTATCATTTTGTCCCACTGTCTCGGAACAGGTACCGTCGGGATCACTCGCATCAAGAGGACTGCCGGTCAAATTCGTGCAAATATATTTTTCAACTTGGTAGGTATTACCCATTTGTTCATAAGTGGCAACCGTTTTGCCCAAATTATCATTCAACTCATCGACGGATTGACGGCGGAGATCGCTCATGATCGAATTAGTGATCGCGGTGGCCGCGGAGATCTGGCGATTTTTGGCATTTTGCATCCCAAAGTTCATAAATGCCGGCATCATCACGGTGAGGGTAGTGCTCAGGACAATGAGGGAAACAAGATTCTCTGTAAGGGTGAATCCGGCCTTGGGGGCATTAATCTTGAAGTAGTTGAGTAAAGTTTTTGTTGGCATGGGCTGGGAATCTCCTGCTTAAACCTAAAAAAGTGAAAATGTTAGTCGGGCAATGCTTAATTGGCGATCGCCGTCGTTTCAATCGCGCCACCGGGGGCAATACGTATCGTAGACTCTTCATTGGTGCGGGTATTTTTTAAGACCAAATTAAGATTTTGGTTCCTAATACTTCGACCGCCATCGGACAGACTAACCAAGCCTCGGGTGCTAATACACACCGACCAGTCAACAGTCTCGGTGTTGTTAAACTTGGCCGCTAGCCGAATATCCGGGTCACTGGCGGCGCTTTTTTGATTGACATTGAGATCTTCATCTAGAAATGCCCCATCATTTTTCCAATTCTTCACCGCTGTCACCGGTGCCCCTGTGGTTTTTTCTCCCACTGGTGCCCCCAGAGTGATGGTGTTGTCCCCGAAATTCACCGATAGGACATTAGCACGGGTGCCCCCCACCCTCAAGCTGTCACCAATGGCGAATCCATTAACGTCGTTCACCGTGATAGTGGTGTCCCCGGCGGCAACATCCTGGGCAAGGGTTGTATTGGCGTTGCAACTGTTACTCCTAACCCTTTGTATGCGGATTGCCTCATTGGGATTATCGGGATCAGCGGTGATGCGATAGGTGGATGTGCTAGCCATAGCTCGAGTTCTGGCAAGCTTAATAACGCTACTGAGACGATCTTGGCTATTTTTGAGGGGATTTTCGTACCAGGGTTTGGCACTCACCACGACCCCGGACAATATGCCAATGATGACGGTTACCACCAAAACTTCCACCAAGCTATATCCCATGGTGGGGGATTTTGTCCGGGAAAATTTCAACAAAAAGGGTAGGGTGTGAGGACGGAGAAAGGAGATTTTGAGCATGGTCAATTATGAGCTTAATAGACTAAAAATGAGGATAAATTCTAATTTGCACCGAATTCTCTTGAAAGTAAAACAAGACGAAAATTAACACTTAAGGCTGAAATAAGAAATTGTAAATAGTCTCCTACATAAATGGGGACAGGGGGGATAATCATAGAAAGAACACAGTGCCTAGATGCTTTCTATAAGCATTGTCTAGGATATTTGTTATAAAGGATTAAGACAAATTTGACATAATTAAGATAGCAAAAAGCAATTTTGTAGATGTTAACGTGATCTGCAAGAGACTGTTGTTATTCCAGTCACTGGATGGTGTGATATAGGACAATTAAGTAGAACTAAGATTCTTTTTGTGCGGATTGGCAATGGTCTTCAGTCCGGTATGAAGCAGTCTAGTGGATTAAAAATGAGGGTAAAGCTAATGAAATTGGGGATTTATCGTCCCATCTAAATATTAAGATTTTTGTACTATTTATTCGCCACAATTATTCTATTACTAATTTCAGTATTATGACGATCAACATTCCCTCCTCCAAACAAATCGATGAATTAGTCAATGATGTTGATTTTTTTAGGGAAATTCCCAAAGAATTGTTACTAGAAATTATTTCCTGTGTTAGTTTACAAAAATATCCCTGTAGCCAATCAATTTTATTTGATAATCATTGTGATGGGTCAATCTATTTCATTGCTGATGGCTGGATTAGAGTTTGTACCAGTGGAGAAAAATATAAGAATAATATTTACAGCATTTATGGCGTAGGAGAAATCCTTGGAGCGATCGCCGCTGTGGAAGAAAATTGGCGTCCGATAGAAGCATTAACCCTAACGACGGCAAGGGTTTGGAGTATTCGGGCTAAAGACTTCACCACCCTACTAAAGCGCCATCCCCAGTCTGGGGTTCAAGTAGCAATCTTTGCCTCTAAACGTCTGAGAAAATTGAACCAATATGTTCGAATCCAGGAGGCAGAAAGTACAGTTAAAGTTGCCAACGTTTTGCT
>JBJOGT010000443.1:0-3621 GCA_046048115.1 Cyanobacteriota bacterium
TTGGGTCGGTCAAAGTCCTTTAAAAACCCTTTACATGATGGTGCTAAGGGTAGAGGGCTAACCTTCTTTAACTTTATCGGCAAAAAGAGCAAAGAAACATCAGCAGATATATTGAGAAAAAACTTTTTGGTCGTCCATTACCCTACCAGAGATTACGGAACAAAGACCATAAAATGCCCTAATCTGGGGTGATTTAGATCACAGACCAAGCCGTCTAATCCTAACTAATTTATGGTGATCAGGCGCATTTGGCCATCTAATTCGGCTGGTTTAGCCCCGGTGATTGTCATCTAAAATCATATCGACGATGAACCCTCAATAAATTGTCGTGTTCTCTTTTTCCCCTTGCCACACCCCATTACACAAAGTAAACATTTGCTTAGGGATTCCGGGGGGCATAAATGGTGGGTGGGGGTCGAAATCGTTCCGTTAACCCCGTAAAATAAAGCCACATTTCACCTGTGATTACCGTTGTGACTAGCGCGACTTTTTCCGACTGGCCTATCTTTTTGCAACAATTGCTCGATCGCCAATCCTTATCCCGTCAGCAAGCTGTACAACTGATGGAAGGTTGGCTTTCCAACACCATTGATCCGGCGTTATCCGGGGCAATTCTGGCCGCCATTCAAGCCAAGGGGGTATCGGCGGCGGAATTGACGGGCATGGCAGAGGTATTACAAGCCCAGTCCCATGGCCAAACCCAAGCAGTGATTCAACCCTTGGTGGACACCTGCGGTACGGGGGGAGATGGTGCTTCAACCTTTAATATTTCTACGGCGGTGGCCTTTGTGACGGCGGCGGCGGGGGTCAACGTGGCGAAGCATGGTAATCGATCTGCCTCCAGTAAGGTGGGGTCTGCGGATGTGCTAGAGGCCCTAGGTCTTAATTTACAGGCGGAGTCTGGCCGGGTTGTGGCCGCGGTGAATGAGGTCGGGATTTCATTTTTGTTTGCCCCCGGTTGGCACCCAGCCTTAAAAAGTGTGGCCCCTATTCGTAAAACCTTAAAAGTCCGCACTATTTTTAATCTATTAGGCCCGTTAGTTAATCCGCTACGGCCCACGGGTCAAGTGATTGGGGTTTATAGCCCGGAGTTTTTAACAGAAATGGCGATCGCCTTGCAAAATTTAGGGATTCAGAAAGCCTGGGTTGTCCACGGGCGGGAAAAACTGGATGAAGCGGGGCTGGGGGCCCCTACCGATATGGCCGGGGTTAATCAAGGTTATGTCATTACTGAAACCCTAGACCCCCAAATCGTGGGGTTGGAGCCTGCCACCTTGGACGCATTGAAAGGGGGAGATGTCCCAGAAAATGTGGAAATTTTAACGAATGTCTTGCAAGGTAAAGGCACGCCGTCCCAAACCGCCGCAGTGGCACTGAATGCTTCCTTGGCCCTACAAGTGGGGGAGGCGATCGCCTGGGGAGAACATGAGCAGGGCATTACCTTAGCGACAGAAATTTTGCAACAGGGAGCAGGGTGGGACAAATTACAGCAGTTGGTGCAATTTTTACAGGGTTGATGCCAAAACTGATCCGACACCCCCCGGATCGTCTGTATGAAACGAGACTAGTTAATCAAACTTAATGTTTATCCAGAACGCTTTGTTAAGAGACCGGGGCGTTAGACTAATGCCAGGGGCAAAATTGATTTTTCTCATAATTCCTCCCACTGGACTATAAGCCATACAGAAAAGGCATTATCGCTAATTTTTCTTTCTGAAGATTCCTGAATTAAGTCTCCTAGGGGAGTAAACACTCTCACAAAAACTTTACAAAACTTAAAGAATTGTTTAGTATTGATTATGGATTAATCTCTACCATTCGCTTTGATCCCAGGCTTAGCAGAATGGTTAGCCGTTTGATGTACTTTCCCCGTTTCCATCTTCGGTTCCCACCATCATCTTTACTTTGTTAGTCTGCCTTGTCTTCCATCGGATATTTCTCCCTAGTGTTACTGGCTGACATCCGTGGAAAAGTTTTGAAGGCACGGCGATAACTGGGTTTCTTGGTCTCACACTGCGATTACCATACCGAATTCCCTCTACCCATGATGACTGCTAGAACCACACCAGACTCCGTCCGCGCCTATCTCAGAGAAATTGGTCGCGTTCCCCTGCTTACCCACGAAGAAGAGATTCTTTATGCCAAACGGATTCAACGGGTCGTTAGCTTAAACGAAATTAAAGAGACCTTAACCAACGAGCAAGGTAAGCCCCCCACTCCCAGTGAATGGGCTAAGGCGGCGGATTTGACCATTCCTGCCCTAGAAAAGGCGATCGAAGCGGGGGAATTAGCTAAACGAAAGATGGTGGAAGCCAATCTGCGTTTGGTGGTGTCGGTGGCAAAAAAATATCTAAAGCGTAATCTCGATTTATTAGATTTGATTCAAGAAGGGACGATTGGGATGCAACGGGGGGTAGAAAAATTTGATCCCACCAAAGGCTACCGCTTTTCTACCTATGCATACTGGTGGATTCGTCAAGCCATTACCCGGGCGATCGCCGAAAAAAGTCGCACCATTCGTTTACCCATCCACATTACTGAAAAACTCAACAAAATCAAAAAAGCCCAACGGGAACTGTCCCAAAAGAAAGGCCGGGCGGCCTCCATTGGAGAACTGGCAGAATTTTTGGAATTGACCCCCAAACAGGTGCGGGAATATTTGGAGCGATCGCGCCATCCTCTGTCCCTTGATCTACGGGTGGGAGATAACCAGGACACCGAATTAGGGGATTTACTTGAAGATGAAGGGCCTTTGCCTGAAGATTTTGCCACCTATTCATCTTTACAACTGGATTTGGATAATCTGATGGCGGAGTTGACTCCCCAACAACGGGAAGTATTAATCCTGCGTTTTGGGCTGAATGATGGCCAGCCTATGACCTTGGCGAAAATCGGGACTCTACTGAAAATCAGTCGGGAACGGGTGCGCCAAATTGAGCGGGAAGCTCTTACCAAATTACGCAAACGCAAGTCACTGATCCAAGAATATCTCGCTAGTTAATAACCCTAAATCCCATCTAACCACGCCAATCCCCCTGTATCGATCAAAGGGGGAGTCAAAGATTGTTCTTTCTGTTCCGTGAAAAATTGATCGCTCATGGTAGTAGTAGTGCTAAAGGCATTCCTTAATCTGCTTTTTTACTTTTGCCCAAAATATTTTATAGCCCTTGTATATTACTTAAGCAAATTCTGTCACTATCGGGAATCACAGGGCGATCGCCCGACGGTATGACATTGCACTGATTACCTGTGACACCAAAATCTTAAATTATCCCCCCGTCAAAACCATTTGGTCGCGATAACTCCCCCAACAAAGCATTGGGGCGATCGCCTCGGTGAATTCTCTGTATGAAGGACAACGAGCACCATTTTGGTCAATTGTACGATCAAGAATTTAAAAAATTTAAAAATTAGTTGGCATTGGCCTGCTCCATAATCTCCCGCAATAGTGCTGGCAATTGCCAAGGGGCCTGGGCAACGGGAATATTAGCCTTTTCAAAAGCTTCTACCGTTTGTTCCACACTGGCTAACACGGGGCGCTTTTGGGAGAGTTGATTGGCTACAATGGTTAAGGAATCACCAAAATGTTGATTGATTTTGGCTAATCGACCGGCTAAGTAA
>JBJOGT010000444.1:0-10529 GCA_046048115.1 Cyanobacteriota bacterium
CCGGCTCAAGTTAAGCCTTAATCTGGCAATCCCCCCAACTACCCTATTTTCCGTCTTTTAATCCCGAACAGTCGCTATGAATTCCACACAACTCGGTTGGACTGCCTTTCTCGTGGCGATCGCCAGTGTCACAACGAGTACACCAGCCCCGGCCCTAACTGCTGAAACCCAACCCCAATCCCACAATTCCCAACCCACTGGCATTGAAGGGCGTATTGCTCGGATTCAGTTCACTTTAAAAACCACGGCGGATCAGCTTCCCCCGGATTCGGCATCCGCTGACCCTCAAAAAATAGCCTTAGGTTGGGGCAATGGCCGGGGCGGCGGCACCTTTGTCAATGGTCGTCGGGGCGGCTGGGGGGATGGCCGGGGCGGCGGCAGCTTTGTCAATGTCAACCCCTGGCGCAATGGCTGGCGGGATGGAGGCGGTTTTTACAACCGTCGTTGGCCCGATGGGGGCGGTTTTATTAATCGTTGGTAATTGTGTTAGGCTCGACTCCTACTATGTTGGCTTTTGACGCCATCTTTACACCCTATGAATATTAATAATCGATCAAGCTGGCTGGGCTTTATGGTGGCGTTAACGGCAATCAACATAGCGGCCCCGGCGGCGATCGCCAAAATAGCGAATGCGTCCTTAGAAACCCGTTTGGCTAACCTCAACGCAGCGTTACAACAACGGGCTAGTCAGTTGCCCAGCCAGGAACAACCTAGTACCGATCAAGGGGAGATCGCCGGATTTGCCAATGGGGGCGGCGGCGGCTTCGGCAATGCTAGACGGGGCGGTGGCTTTGCCAATGGGGGCGGCGGCGGTTTCGGCAATGCCAGACGGGGCGGCTGGGCCGATGGTAGTGGTGGTGGCAGTTTTGTTAATGTCAATCGCAATCCTTGGCGCAACGGTTGGGGAGATGGCGGTGGTTTTGTCAATCGTTGGTAAGACAACAAAGCAACGGCAATGTTTTTGAGTGAACTGCGATGCAAACTTTAAGTACCCCCATCAGGGAATCATCCCGGATCGTAACGTTAAATTGGCAGGGATTTGGGCCGACTAACTTGATCGTCATACAACCCACGTCCTACTGCAATTTGGATTGCGATTACTGCTATTTACCCGATCGCCACCTTAAAAGTCGGTTGTCATTGGACTTAATTGATCCCATCATGCAGCGGATTTTTAGCAGTCCCTTCACCACTATTCCCTTTACCCTCTGTTGGCATGCGGGGGAGCCATTAGCAGCGGGATTGGACTTTTACCGCCAAGCCTTTGCCAAAATTGACCAGGCCAGTCAACAATACAACACGCAACAATTGGGTTTCGATCATTCCTTTCAAACCAACGGCATTTTAATTAACCAAGCCTGGTGTGATTTATTTAAACAATACCCTGTTCATGTGGGAGTTAGTTTAGACGGCCCGGCTTTTCTCCATGATGCCCACCGTAAAACCCGCACAGGTAGGGGGAGTCACGCAGCGACGATGCGGGGAATTGAATGGTTACAAAAAAATGATATTTGCCACAATATCATTGCTGTTTTAACGGAAGAATCCCTGGATTATCCCGACGAAATCTTTCAATTCTTCTGTGACCATGGCCTATATGATGTGGGCTTTAACATGGAAGAAACCGAGGGAATCAATACAAAATCATCGTTAGATAAGCAAGGCACCCTCGAAAAATATCGCCAATTTCTCCAACGGTTTTGGCAACTCTCTAGCCAGAGTGACCCCGAATTTCGGGTACGGGAATTTGAATGTTTATGTAGTTTGATTTATACCGGCGATCGCCTTGAGAATACGGATATGAATCGTCCCTTTGCTATTGTTAGCATTGACCACCAGGGCAATTTTTCCACCTTTGACCCGGAATTACTGGCCATTAAGACCCCCCAGTATGGCGACTTTATTTTTGGCAATGTATTGAACGATAGTTTTGAAGCGGTTTGTCAGACGGAAAAATTTCAACGCATTTATCAGGATATGACCCACGGGGTGGAACAGTGTCGTCAGAGTTGTGACTATTTTGGTCTTTGTGGCGGCGGGGCCGGCAGTAATAAATTTTGGGAAAATGGCAGCTTTGCTTCGACGGAAACCCAAGCCTGTCGCTTCCGCATTCAGGAGGTGGCCGAAGTGGTGATTGGGGCGTTGGAAACTTCCCTCGGATTAGATTGAACAATCCCGCTGATGGACTAACTTGATCCTGGAAGAGGAGGAAACCAGCGGGGATAATAGATAAATCATGAATTTAGTCAGTAACAGCAGTATCTAAATTTGTGTGCAATCCTATTGGAGAGTGACTTAAAACATGACAACTTTTCGATCTGAACCCTTTTTATGGATCCATCTGTCTGGCATTGCGGTGGTACCTTTGGCGTTACTAATTATGGCTGGCGGTCTGGCAATCGGAACCCCCTTGACTCCCTACGGTTTGGAACTCATTTTCCTGGTGGTGATCGCCTGGTTGCCCATTATGGTGATGCAGTGGTTTCGTCCCTTTGAAATTTTTAGCTTATTAATCGTGGCCATTCGTCCGAGTAGTTTAACGGAATCCCAACGGCGGGTGTTAGCTTTATTCAAACAACCCAAACAGCGATGGGTGACCCTCCTGGGCGGGCTACTGAGCCTCGCATTACTCTGGGGTGTTTATCTCTACGCACCAATTTTCTATGCCCTGGTGGTGAATTTACCGCAAATACGGCTTTTAGGGCTGTTAACAGCGGCGATCGCCTACCTAATGGCCAATTTATTTTTACAAGTTCCCTTGAGTGTTTTAGGGGTATTGTTCACCTCCCAAGCTAATTATGAAGCAAGCGCCCCCGTTGAGCCAGAGACAATCCCGAAATTCTTCACGGTGCCGGGGATTAAACTAAGACAATTTCCGCTGTTGATCAAACCATGACATTAAATATCTTGTTATTTATTTTGTTGGGACTCGCCGCAGGCTTTGCCAGTGGACTGATTGGAATTGGCGGCGGTTTGGTAATTGTGCCAGCCCTCGTTTTTATATTTGGTTTTTCCCAACCCCTGGCTCAGGGAACAACTTTGGCCCTAATGATTCCCCCCATTGGCCTACTGGGGGCATTAACCTACTACCAAAAAGGCTATGTGGATATCAAGGTAGCGGTGTTAATTTGTCTGGGATTTTTTGTGGGCAGTTTATTTGGGGCGAGGGTGGCCACCAATCTCTCCGGTGAAATACTAGGGCGAATTTTTGGTGGGGCCTTGTTCATCGTTTCCCTGAAAATGATTTGGGGTAAATAGGATGACGGTAAATCAGCCAGAAAAAATTCCCCTTTGGCGCGATCGCCGGGTATGGCAATGGGGCATACAACTCTTGGTTCTAGCGGTTGTTTTGCTCATTTTTGGCATTTTAGGCAACAACTTTTGGCAAAACTTTCAACAGTTGGGTTTAAATTTTAGCTTTGACTTTTTGGTTGATCCCGAACGCCCGGCTGCCTTTGACATCGGCGATCGCCTCATTGCCTTTGACCGCAGCGATCCCCTGGCCCGAGCATTATTAGTGGGACTGCTCAATTCCTTGCGAGTGATGGGATTAGGCATTATTTTTGCTTCCATACTCGGCATTGGCGTTGGCATTGCTCGGTTAAGTTCTAACTGGTTGCTACGGCAATTAGCCGGGATATACGTCGAAACCTTTCGCAATACGCCGTTATTGTTGCAACTCTTCTTTTGGTATTATGTCGTCTTTCTGCAATTACCCAGAGCCGATCAACCGCTTGTGATGGGTAATTTTTTGAGTTTGAGTAATCAAGGGCTAGTGATCAGCTTAGGCGGGTTAAGCTGGACGTTATCGCCGGAATTTGCCACGTTATTAACCGGATTAACCATCTACACAGCGGCTTTTATTGCGGAAGTGGTCAGGGGCGGCATTCAATCGGTGGATCGGGGGCAATGGGAAGCGGCCCAAGCGTTGGGATTGAAAGGGAATTTAGCGTTGCGATTGGTGATTTTTCCCCAGGCCCTACGGGTGATGATCCCATCCTTAACCAGCGAATATTTGAACCTTGCTAAAAATTCCAGCTTGGCGATCGCCATTGGTTACAGCGACGTTTATGCCATCTCCAATACCATTGCCAACCTCACAGGGCGGGCGATCGAAATGTTGATCGTGGTGATGGGGGTCTATTTAAGCCTAAATCTTTTAGTATCCTGGGCCATGAACCGCCTCAATCAGTGGCTCAGTTTTGAGACTTAATATCCCAATAAACCACGGATTTCTTCTGCTTTCTGGGTTTCCCCCTGGCGCTCAAGGATATTGATGGCATTAATCATGTCTTCCACTGAACCCGTTTGATCCCCTTGTTCAGCTTTTACTCCGGCCCGCAACACCAACGCCTCTGCATTATGGGGATTCAATTTGAGTACCTGGTTTAAATCCGCTAGGGCCTGGGAATAATTTTCCACCATGGCATAGGCTACCCCCCGGAAGTAGAGGGCTTCTTCTAAGCGGGGGGCCAGGTTTAGCGCTTGATCAAAGTCCGTTAAAGCAGCGTCTGGCTGTTCTAGGGCTAAACGGGCTTGCCCCCGACAAACAAATAAGTCCGCATCGGTGGGATCGAGTTGGATCGCCTGGCCACAATCCGCCGCCGCCGCTTCAAAGTCTTCCAGTACGCCATAAACGTTGGCTCGATTAAAATAAATGACCGGATCATGGGGATTTAAACGGATGGCTTGATCTAAATCTGCCAAGGCTTTGGGATATTGGGCTAAGACCATATAGGCCACGCCCCGTAAATTGAAGGCATCAGCACTGTTGGGATTTTTACTGATCACCTGATTAAAAATGGCGATCGCCTGTTGGGGGGCTCCGGCTTCGAGCTTAGCAAGCCCTTCCATTAATCGAATCTGTTCCACAGTTTCCGGGGGAACCGTTTCTTGGGCCAGGGGAGGATCGGTTAATAACGCCTGGCTAGGGGGAGCCAAACTAGCCACAGCCATTAATGCAGTTAAAAGTGCGCTTGCTACCGTTGTCAAAGGCCGTAAAAAAGCAGTGTGGAAAAACATGGAACACCCCAGAAATATAAATAACAAAGGAAAGCCACAACTAAAAACCTTTCCTTATCTTGAAACGTATTCAGTCGTCATCACCCCCTTCGCAAAAGTACCTAAAAATATTGATTTTTGATTGGGGATGTCGGCCGTGGGTGCCATAGCCGTTCCTTGACATTCTTAGTGACTGATGCAAATGGCAGCACAACTTCTCCTATATCTATGATGAAGGAAATTAAGCGATCATTTGCGACTTTTACGGCTGAACGTAGGAATACTTAACATTTATTTGCCCCCTGATAAAACACAACACAGGCAAAAATACTAACTTTTTGGGGTTTACATAGAAAAGAATAGTCACATAACCCTCTTGGGTCAGACTGGGCAAGTCGATTTTCTCAGAATCGTCAAAAGCCTTTATCAATAAAGGTTTCATGTAACGTACTTAATAAGATATTATCCCCCGTGATTGTCCAGTCTTGAAAACCTGGAAACGCCTCCACGGTGAGACTTTCTGGATAGTACTGAAAAGTATTCTTTCCGAGATTCAGGAAAGGGGGCTATATTCATAAATGAGTCTATCTATTCTATCTTATATCCATTGAGAGTGATGACAGCTTATGGAGAAATGCGAGCGGATCAAATTGAATTCCCTTGAGAGACGATCAATCACTCCGGTAATTGATATTGATCCACAATCTGCTTGGCAAAAGCTGGCACATGATCGTCGAGTTTTTCGGGATAATTGCGCTTCACATATAAGTAATTACGGGTGAAGTGGGAATCAATGGAAAACCGGGCATATTCCAACCCCGTCGGCCCAATTTTATCGATCACAACGCCCATGATTTTTGCCACCCACATGGGTAAGGTCACCGCTTTATCGTAGGCCACAATGCCTTGCTGTACCGCTTGATGGCGATCGCCGCTTTGACTAACTTCCCCAGTGTCCAGTTGATCTTGAATTAAATCCAACATTTCCTGCCCCGTTTCATTCCGTACCACCAGCCATTGCCAACCAAAGGGAGCGCCCATATAGCCCACCACTAAATCCGCTAGGCCATTGACATAGTCGAAACAACTCATACAGGACGGGGCAAAGACTTCTTTTAATTGATTGGTTTTTAGACCGAAAAAGGGTACTAATTCCGTTGATCCGTCTTCGTGTTTGAAATGTACCCGAAAATCCTGCATAAATTCGTAATAAACCACGGTTTCCGGCGATCGGCTGGTGGTTTCCAGGAATTTCTTTAACCCTGCACGGGAAACATTATCCACACAGGGGGTTCCCAACACATACAGTTTTTCCAGCCCCAACTGTTTTTCCACCGCCCGCAACGCTTGGATCTGGCAACCGACCCCAATTACCAATAATCGTTTCATGCCGGATTTTTCCACCTCTTCCAACACCGATAAATTGGGGGATAACGTCGGTTTATTCACTTTCGCAGCTAGGACTTCCGCTGGGGTTCTCGCAATCACCACCTGGGGTTGAAAGCGGTCTTCGGGGGTATTTTGCACACACACTACCCCTTCCACCAGACCTTTATTCAACATTTCACAGCCAATGGTACTGACAATGCCCGTCCACTGGGCTCCGGCGATCGGTTCCTTTTTTCGCGCTATGAGCATTTGCTGATGTACGCCAAAATACACCTCATTTTCCTGGGCTAAATCTCGACTGCGGCCATGGGTTTGGCTTTCAAGGGGGTCAAATTGTTGATTTAAAAACGCGCAAGCCTCTTTGACGTAATGAATATAGTGGGTATCGCACAGGCCGCACTCACTACAAAGATCCTTGGCAGGGCGGGGGCTGCCGGGTTTGAGAGCTTTGGCTTTTAAATGGGGGACGGCCATGGAATGGTTATAAATGACGGTTATAAACGGTTATACACATTAATGAATCAATGCCAGATAATCCAGATCCTTGCCGATCTTGGCTGGCAGCAGTTTTCTTATCTTACGACAGCCACGCTTCCACAGGGGATTCATGGGGAAATGAACCTTGATACTCCTAGAAGAAGTCCCTTTGTCAACCATTCGTTACAAAGGTTTACATCTCCAGGAATCTTTGTTAATCTATTGTTGTAATTGATTCAGCCGTTGGAGAAATCAGCCATGCAATCCACAACCACTTGGGAGATGACTTCAATCAGTCCGTCAAAAAAAGAGACAAGTTTGTTTTCTTTGTTGTTTTTTTTGATGGGGGCTATGAATGTTTATATTTTTCTGCGCCGCCAACGGGATTGGCTCCACCAACAGGGTCTGCGTTTTTTTAAAATTGGCCTTGTGTCGGTAGCCTGTGCAGCACTATTGGAAGTTGTTATTTTTTAGGTCTGACATTGCCGGTACGAAACCGTTTGTTATAAACCTTTGGTTAAATTTAATGTCAAACCATTGTCGGCGATCGCCTAAGCACGCTATTTCTAAGGGGATACCGGAGGTGTAGTCATGTTTAGAACTATCTTATTTCCCCTTGATCATAGCCGCGAGGCCAGGGAAGCCGCACAAATGGTAGCCGACCTGGTTAAATTACACCACAGCCAATTGGTGCTGCTCTCAGTGGTAGAAAAAGCTCCCAACAACACCGAGGCCGACTCCCCACCGCCCCACGGTATGGCATCCCCAGAAGAGGTCGCTAAACTCCTGCAAGGGGCTAAGGCGCTGTTTTCCCAGAAGGGCATCGACACAAAGATTATTGAACGGGAAGGGATGCCCTCCTTTACCATTTGTGATGTGGCCGATGAGGTTAACGCCGATCTAATTGTGATGGGCTGTCGGGGGTTGGGCTTAACCACTGAAGGGGCTTCGGAAAGTGTGACCAGTCGGGTAATTAATTTGTCGCCCTGTCCTGTACTGGTTGTCCCCTAGACGCAGCTTTTGATGGTGAAACCGAGTCAAGATTGGTTAACTTTAGCTTGGGCAAATTCTAAAACGGTTCCTTTCCCCTTAGCCCAGTCAGATTGGTTTGGGGGTTTACAAATTATCACCCCAAGAATCACAGATTCCACCAATGGTCTGCTCTGGACGTTACTGACCCAAGGGTATGCCCCTCCTTTGGCGGCGATCGCCCAGCAACAACGGGCGGGTCGGGGTCAGTGGGGACGGCAGTGGCGGTCAGATCCCGGTGGTTTGTACTTATCAGTCCTACTGGATTTAGATTTAGCTGCGGAAAATGCGCCCCATTTGGTTTTACTGAGTGCCTGGGGTATTGCCTACGCCTTGGAACAGCATCACATTCCCGTGCAATTAAAATGGCCCAATGATCTGGTGTTAAATGGTCATAAATTAGGCGGCATTAAAACCGAAACCAGGGTTCACCAAGGGAAAATTCAAACTGCGGTGATTGGCGTTGGTCTGAATTGGTCAAATCCTGTCCCTCCCACGGGTATTCAACTGAAACCCTTTTGTCAACACCAGGGGATTACCTCCCTTGTTACCCTGACCGATCTTGCTGAAGTCGCCTTGGGGGGGCTGACCCTAGGCTGGCAACGCTATCAACGTCAGGGCATTGCATCCATCCGCGCTGGCTATTTAGACTTTTTTGCCCACCATCACCAGATTGTTGAACTTCTCGAAGGACTAGGAACCATTCAATCGATTACGGAACAAGGGGAATTGGTGGTGCTAGTGAATGGCTGCCGTCAGATTTTTCCCCCTGGGTCTATTAGTCTTGGCTATGGTCAATTGGCCCCATGACTTCCACTGGGTTTGATCCGCCTCTAACCGAGGAGAAATCCTGATTACAACCCAGAGGGCACCGGCCAGGGGAGCAAAAATTTCCGTAACGACCAATGCAATCCCTGACCCCATAAGGCATTATCATTACCTCCGTGCGATTTCCCTCAATGACGATTTCCTATGTACGATAAACTCCAAGCTCCCACCACTGGTTCCAAAATTACCTTTGAAAACGGTAAGCCCCAGGTTCCCAATGATCCGATTATTCCCTTCATTCGCGGTGATGGGACGGGGGTTGATATTTGGCCTGCAACGGAAAAAGTGATTGATGCGGCGATCGCCAAGGCCTATGGCGGTGAGAAAAAAATCCATTGGTTCAAAGTCTATGCTGGGGATGAAGCCTGTGATCTCTATGGAACGTACCAATACTTACCCCAAGATACCCTAACGGCGATCGAGGAATATGGGGTTGCCATTAAAGGCCCGTTAACCACCCCGGTGGGGGGTGGCATTCGCTCTTTGAATGTGGCCCTACGGCAAATTTTTGATTTGTATAGCTGTGTCCGACCCTGTCGTTACTATGCCGGAACCCCTTCTCCCCACAAAAGCCCGGAAAAGTTAGACATTATCGTTTATCGGGAAAACACTGAAGATATTTATCTGGGCATTGAATGGGCCGAAGGGACAGAAGGCGCAAAGCAAATCATTGCCTATCTCAACGATGAGTTAATCCCTGCAACCTCTGCCCTGGGCAAAAAACAAATTCGGCTTGATTCTGGCATTGGCATCAAACCCATCAGTAAAACCGGTTCCCAACGATTGATCCGACGGGCCATTCTCCATGCGTTGCGCTTACCCAAGGCCAAACAGATGGTTACCCTAGTTCACAAAGGTAACATTATGAAATTCACCGAGGGGGCTTTTCGGGATTGGGGTTATGAGTTAGCCACAACGGAATTTCGGGCGGAGTGTGTGACGGAACGGGAATCTTGGATTTTGGGTAATAAGGAGAAAAACCCCGATCTCAGCATTGAAGCCAATGCCCACATGATTGATCCCGGCTATGATGCCCTCACAGAGGATAAGAAAGCGGTAATCTGCCAAGAAGTTGAACAGGTGCTGGCCAGTATTTGGGAGTCCCACGGCAATGGACAGTGGCAGGATAAGGTGATGGTTAATGACCGCATTGCCGATAGTATTTTCCAACAAATCCAAACTCGCCCGGATGAGTATTCCATTCTGGCCACCATGAATCTGAATGGGGATTACCTGTCCGATGCGGCGGCGGCCATTGTGGGGGGGTTAGGCATGGGGCCAGGGGCTAATATTGGCGATAATGCAGCAATTTTTGAGGCTACCCACGGTACGGCTCCCAAACACGCAGGCTTAGACCGGATTAACCCCGGTTCAGTCATTCTTTCTGGGGTGATGATGTTGGAGTTTCTGGGCTGGCAGGCGGCGGCGGATTTGATCAAAAAAGGCATCGGGGCGGCGATCGCCAATGGGGAGGTGACCTATGATCTCGCTCGGATGATGGAACCGCCCGTAGAACCATTAAAATGCTCGGAATTTGCCCAGGCAATTATCAATCATTTTGATGATTAATTCCGAATTAATAGACAGATTCAGAATATTACCTCAATACTTGCACTTGATTTTCGTCCGATCATCCTGGAGCCATAATTAATGTCTAAAACCGCTGTGGTGTTGCTATCGGGGGGACTTGATTCGGCGACGGTGGCGGCGATCGCCCAGAGTCAAGGGTACGAGGTGATTGCCCTATCGTTTAACTATGGCCAACGCCATGGCAAAGAACTAGAAGCCGCCCAGGCGATCGCCGC
>JBJOGT010000445.1:0-2981 GCA_046048115.1 Cyanobacteriota bacterium
AATGCTCTGTTCTTCTTGATAGATGGCAATGACGGCATGGAGGGCATCCACGGCGCTGGTGTAGGTGAAGTCGTTGGGGCTAACTGAGAAGGCGCGTTTTTTGAGGCGTTGGGCGGGGTTGAGCAGGGTGCAGGTGCCGCTTTTGGCGTCGATCAGTTTATGGCTATTTTTGAGGTCGCTGATGTCGAATCCACCGACGGCGATCGCCAATTGAAGGGCATCATCGAAGGGAAATTCCCTGGCGCGGAAGGTATCCCAGGCGAGGATATACCACTGGGTTAGGGGGTCAAAGTTGCTGGTTTCTTCGTTGAGGAGTTTATGGAGGCGGTAATGGGAGATGGCTTTGCGGGCTTCTTCAAAGGCGACTTCGGGGCGCATGGCTTCTCCGGCACTATCCAACACGGGCCAGGCGCGGCTAAAGACGTTGAGGGCGGGGCCAAAGGCGCTTAAATAGAGGTCGATGCCGGTGATGTCGTTGGCTTCAAATTCGGGGGCGCGTTGTTCGACGAGGCGGGTTAATTCGGGGCGGATGTCGTCCCACCAGGCGGTTCCGGCGTTGGGGTCACGTTTGCGGCACACTAGTAGTACGGTACTGGAGACGCTATTTTTTTGTGCTTGGTGGAGGTTTTGGGGGTTTTCGGTGCTGACGGCCCAGCTTGCGGTGATTTCAAAGCCAGCGGTGATCAAGGATTGGGCGAGGACATCCCAGGCTCCTGCGTCTTTGTGGTTAAACTGTACGGTCATGACGCCGTCATTTTTTAGGACTCGGTAATATTCGCTGAATGCCATTTGCATTTTGGCTTCATAGTCTTGATCGGCGAGTTCTTTGGGGCTAGTTCCCATGTTGCGAAATCGGGACGGATTGGCGACGGCTTCCCGGTCTTTGTCGGTGAGTTCGCTGTAATAAAGTTCGGGGAATATATCGCCTAATATCCTTCTGTTCCAGATATAAAAGAAGTCAGATAAATCGGCGTAAGGAATGGTTCCGTAATAGGGCGGATCGGTAACAATGGCATCAACACTTTGATCGGCTAAATGAAACAGACTATCGGTGGAAGCGGAATCAATTTGAATGGTTTTTTCAGTATGATTTTCAACTACTAGACTAGATGAATTTATTCTTGTACTAAGATAATCACACAGCTTAGTATAGTCATTAGCAACGGTAAAAGCAGAAAATTCCCATAACCGAGAACTTCCTTCTGCTTCGGGATAATTCCACATTAAATTTAAAGAATGTTGTGCTGATGCTCTTGCAATTGTTGTTCTGCTAGGGTCGTAGTTACTTAGACGAGCATTTTTATCGACACATCGATCTAAAACTAAAGTGAGATAAGTGGTGATTGCCTGTAATTTTTCCTCGCCTAATTCAGCCCTAATTTTTTCCTTGGCTTCGTTGATAATCTCAACATAAGTCACTAACGTTAAAAGCTGACGAGGATTAAAATATTTATCCCATGTTGTTAATCCATAGCGATAAGCCATCATATATTGAGGATTATCACTACAGGGTTCATGCGGGATTAAATGAGAAGAAAAACCATTGTGTAATTCTTGACTTTTCTCGACTGCTTTTTGATAGCTTAAAATATCAATTTCATTAGGGATTCTAAATTCTAATGATCCTTTATTTTTCTTGTAGGCTACTGCATACATTTGATGATTAAAGCCTTTTGTCTGAGCATAGCTAATCAAATATTCTTGTTCAATAATATTCTGACAATTAGGACATTTTCCAACACTACGAGAAACGGTAGAGAAATCATCAGGATTATAATCACCGTCAGGCGTTTCAATCGTATTCCCTTTACCTTTTTTGTCCTTAATTAATTTAAAATCAACCTGTTTTTCTGCCAGATTCGGAATCGGTTTTACTGCACAAATTTTACCCTTTTTAATTGCCCCTGGTGATTTATCAATCCACCAATTCGGACTAAGGGGCACAGTCGAAGAACAGTGAGGACATAGCACCGTATGGGCCCAAAGATAATTTTGCACCGTTTCCCCCGCCTGACTCGGAAAAAACTCCCTTAAGCGAATTTCCGCCTGTTCCCCCACCCATTGCACCCAGCGATCAATATCCCCCTGCAACGCCGCCCCAAACTGTAACGGAAATTCAATGGCCGCTTTCATCGTCACCACCGCCACCGGATTCAAATCCGACGCAAACACCCGCAACCCATACCGCGCCGCCTCAAACGGAATCGAACCGCCCCCCGCAAACGCATCCAACACCGCCGGAGTCCTATCCCCCCAGACCTGTTCACAAAGCTCCTGTACCCGCTTAACCCGTTCCGGTGAAGGTGGCGTTTTATAAAGACGAGTCCGACCATGGCGATCGTCCCTCTCCAAATCCGACTCATTCGCCCCCGCCCGATCCAACCCCAGCAAATACTCAAACTCCTCCATGGTCACCTCCGCCGGTAGCAACGAACCCAAAACCGACGCCCGACTAAAGGACAACGGCTTGCGGGAATACCAGCGATGCAGACCCTTAAACGGATTGCCCCCATTCTCGAAATAAACCTGCTGATTGAGCAAATTAACCGGGAAAATCTTTTCGATGAAAACTGGCGATCGTGGGGGATGGGTCATACAAAGTCATCAAAGTTGCAAAGATATAATCTTAAGCATAGCCATTCGTCCACCCCTTTCAACCATGACGACCACCAATCAAGCCCTGACCGCCACTGTTACCCCCGATCAAGGCTTAGACCTGCCCCCTGAAATCCGGGCACAACTTATCCCCGGCGAGACCTATAACGTCACCGTTGAAAATAATACAATTACACTGGCTAAGAGTCCGGTGTTGACCTGGGATCTTGTGCGAGCCAAACACCAAGAATCGGGAGAAGAACTCACCGACGAAATTATGGAAGAAATCTGTGAACTAGTGCGAGAAGTTCGCCGGGAAAACAGACTACAACGGGAATCTGAAACCCCATGCTAAAGGTTGTTTTAGATAATAATATTTGGGTTTC
>JBJOGT010000446.1:0-3619 GCA_046048115.1 Cyanobacteriota bacterium
CAATGGAATGACTGAGTTCTAAACATTTTTGCCAGGGGGTTAACTGGGACGGTGTCGCCCAAGGCTTCGGCAAATACAAACGCCAATGGCGTTGCAACTGTTGGATCGGGCCCATCGTCCAGCGCAACCGTTGTTTTTTATAGTCCCTAAAGGTGTCGGGAATTAAACCCCGGCCAAAGCTTTCAGTTAAAAACAGTGAACGATACCCCGCCCCATGAATCCGTACCGCCAATTCAGAATCTTCCGTTAAACACCATTCCGCCCAACCGCCTACTTTTTCCACTGCGGCTTTACGGGTTATGCACATGGTTCCGATGATGTAACTCGCAATCCATTCATTCAATCCCGCCAGTTGTAAGCGGAAGAAAGACATATATTCCCAATAGCACCCCCGTAGATAATAATTCCCTTGCCAATGACGGTAATCATGGGGAGTCTGTACGAATCCAATGCCGGGATCATCAAAAAAGCCGACTAAGCTGGCTAAAAAATTAGGATTCACCTGGTAATCTGCATCCACCACAGCAATCAGTTCCACAGCGGGATCGGTGTGACGTAGGGCAAAATTTAAGGCCCCGGCCTTGGCTCCAGCTAATTTTTCGACATGGAAAAAACGAAAGTTGGCGTGTTTGGTTAACTGATTAAGCTGATCACAATAGAGTTGTACCGGCTTCCAGAGATCGGGATCGGGGGTGTTGTTATCAATCAGCAATACTTCAAAATTGGGATAGTCTAACTCGGCGATCGCCCCTAGGGTGGCACAAACCACATCAGGGGGTTCGGCATAACAAGGCACATGGACGGAAACCTTAGGATAGGTGGAGCGGGATTGCACCGGGGGGGCAGTGCGGGGACGATGCCAAATTTTTCGCAGTAAAAAAGCTTGGGCAGGTAAAAAAGTAACTAGGCTAGCGATAATCGTTAACCAACCCAAACCCCCATTGACCATCATTAATATTTTTGTTGGCGTTGATAGGGATAATGCCATTAAAAATCCCCAATTCCAGACCATGCCAGCCGCAATAGTTAAGCCCATGGCCATCAATAACCCCGACACAATGGGGTAATATTCCTGCAATCGGGGTCTAAGGATGACCGATCCCCCCAACCCCACACCGGCGATCGCCAAAGCTACGGGAGAATGGGTAAAACTTGCCCCGATCCCCCCCGCCATCAACCACATCCCCCCCAGGCTCCAGTCAGAATTAACAACCGCAAATTTAGGATTAACATGGGCAAAAACCAAGGTCAATAGTCCTAAGGGGATGGCTGCTAATCCAACCCAAAGTGCTAATTCCCACGGGAGAAGATTAATCATGGCTAGTGATGGCTAGTGATTTTCCTGGTAGGTAAACAGACATAGGCATCTCAATTACTAGGGATCGATTTGGGACGCTCTTGAGTTCCCCATGGCCCTGAGATAACCCACTATAAAGGGTAACCATAAAATGACTCGTTCCCCATCGGACAAAAACCAGCGTTCTGTTTCCAAGCCAGTAAACTGTCGATAGGGTAGTAGAAAATAAACAAACCCTGATGCTGATAATAACCGAGTCCCCCAATTACCGCTCGCCACCGCAAAGGGTATCATCCAGGTAAAGTACCAAGCATGAATAACGGGGGATAAACAAAATAGGCTGAAAAAATAGCCTTCGGCAAAGGTGCTAAATCGCTGACAGCGTAAAATCAACAATCCTGTTATTAGGATTAAAGGCAGGGCAAAAATCCAATTCTGATGCCGCGAAGCCGGCCAAATAAGGGTTAATAGATGGGGGATTAAATCAGCGGATCGTGCCTCCACCACAAAGGAGGATTGCACGGGAATTAAGGGGCAAGCAGTGGTGGTACAAAAAGGAGGAGTGGTAATCAGTAAGGGCAAGGCAGTTAGCAGGATGGTAATCAACCATTGCTGTGGTTTACTCCGCCAGATCAAAAAACCTAAAAGAGGGAAAGAAACCCATTTAATGCCAATACTAATGCCTAAACATAAAGCACTCAGTTTATACTTTCTTTGATCGACGAGGAACCAAGCCGCCACTAACGGTAGGATAAACCAACTGTCATAATGGCCGCCGCCAGCAAAACTGTAAATTACTAGGGGATTCCAAGCGTAAAATCGGCTTTTTTGATAACCGAATCGCTGAGTCAACAATACACAAATACCTAAATCTGCTGCGATAAAACCCAACTTAAAAACCCACACCGCTGGAGAAATATGGGCCAGTAAGCGAAATCCCCACTGGGCGATCGGGGGATAAAGGGCGGCAATGTCAGGATAATTAATGGATTCCCACCAGGGAAAGCGTAAATTCAATAATTCAGGGGCATTGGGGGCAAATTCGTAGGGACTGATGCCCTGGGTTTGGAGATATCCTTCCCACAAATAACGCCAAATATCATCGCCGGGGGTCATGGGTAATAGGATTAAACGACAACCAACGGCGATCGCCCAAAAGAGTCCAGCATTAATGTGGGGTAATAATCCCCCCAGGGCGAACCCGGCCAGCATAATACCCGCCCCTAAACTAAATAGCCCAAAGGATGAAGGACTCGCAAAATCGCCGTGGGGAGCCATAATGCCGCTGCCCAGCACCAATAAGCCTCCCGCTAAACTTGTTAACCAAGGGTTGTAAGACTGAGTAATTTGATCAAGCTGCTTGGTGAACAATCTCTGCCATTTGCGCCCATACAGTTTGCCAAGGGTGGTTAAGATGCCGTACCCCGCTTTGATTACCCCCGACACCGTGCCAGAAATTTTGGATTGTCCCCCCTGGCGATCGCCGTATTGGGTGGGAATTTCCACAATGTTTAACCCCAATTCCACCGCCCGTACCTGCATTTCCACTGTCCAGCCAAAGGCGCGGTCTTCCATGGCAATGTGATCTAACGCTGTCCGCCGAATTAAGCGCATGGGCCCGAGGTCTTGATATTGAAACCCCCAACCCCAGCGGATTAAGGTCACCGCCAAGCCATTGCCAAAATTCTGAGCCGGGGTTAACTTTTGGCGACTGGTTACCGTACTGCGGCGATCGCCTAAAATCAAATCTGCTTGGGCTGTAGCGGCCCAAAATTGGGGTAATTGGGTTAAATCATCACTGCCATCGCCATCACAAAATAAAATCCATTTAATCCCGTCCGGTATGTCCTGCATTCCCTGCCAACAAGCCCGACCATAACCGGCGATCGGTTCTTGCACCACTTCCGCGCCCCACTGTTGGGCAATTTCGCCACTGCCATCACTACTACCGTTGTCCACCACCCGGATTTGGCTTAATCCCTGTTGTTGCAATCCTTGAATGACCTTGGCGATCGCCGCTGCTTCATTAAAAACGGGAATAATCACCAATACCTGATCCAGGGAAAAGATATCACTTGCTACTGATTTTGCCACCCAGGACACCCTAAATAAAGAGACCGCATTGTGTCCATGTTAAGATCGGGGGGAGAGTATTTTTTATCGCCTGTTTTATCTTTTTTGACACCAGCCTAGCCGATATAGCGGAACTTTAGCTGGTTTAAGCGTCTTAACTACGATGGAAAACAGCCTGCTCTAATAAACAATAACTATCTTCAAGAGGAACAAACGGTGGCAAAACGTCGCAATTTAAAAAAAGAAAAA
>JBJOGT010000447.1:0-2514 GCA_046048115.1 Cyanobacteriota bacterium
GCCCAGGCCCCCAACTGAGACGCCCGGGGCCGGGATTGAAAATAGGCATCGGATTCCGCTGCGGTGATTTTTTCCACCGGGCCTTCAATGCGGACTTGCCGTTCTAATTGGGCCCACCAAAAGACCAGCGCCGCCCAGGGATGGTTGGCCAATTGCTGACCCTTAGCACTGTCATAGTTAGTAAAAAAGACAAAACCCCCCTCATCCAATGCCTTGAGCAACACCATACGCCCCACCGGATGCCCCTGATCCGACACCGTACTCAACATCATGGCATTGGGTTCCGGCAACTCAGCGGCGATCGCCTGTTGGAGCCACTGCTGAAACTGGGTAAAGGGATGATCCGCCACCGCCTCTTCTGTTAACCCGGCTTGGGTATAGTTCAATCGCAAATCCGCCAATGAAACGCCTTGCATAACCAAAAATAATTGCTAAAAATGACCAACTTTAAAGATAAACGGTTTCACCAAAATGCCAGGGGCTTCAATTCGATCCATCCTGATTCCATCCTGATTAACCCACCATCCCCAACATTGAAATGCTAGGATGGCAATCTCGCCTTAACCTAAGTACCCAAAAACCATCGTAAGCCAACCACCCTGGGGAGATAGAGATAATTTCCAAAACCAATGAACAACACTGAAATCCTCGCTTGTTACGCCTTTTCAGACTCAATTTACACCATCCATTATTGTCCGGCGCGGCGTTGTGTGGAACTGCGAGAAAATGACAGCATCATTATCAGTGGTGGTAAATGTAATTTGAAACAAGCTCAGAGCGTGATGCCGAAGCTTAAGGATGTGCTCGCGGAATTTATTCGTCGGCGTTTGCAGTCTTCTAAATCTAATTGAGCCGCTAAGCTGACTCATGATTGATGGCCACAGCGATCATGCCGTCAAGAACCTGTTTGCAGATAGCCACCACCGGGGCCTCGATTTGCTAACCTTAAGGACTATGACACCAACCGCCGCCAGTCACGCGATTGATACATTGATCGAAATGGCCCATCAGGGGGAAATTAATCCCTGGGATGTGTCGGTGATTGAGGTGATTGACCGGTTTTTACAGGATTTGGGCATTCTCAACAGCCTGGATCTGAGTTTTCAGCAGCAAAATTTACCCCGGTCTGGGCAGGCGTTTTTATGGGCCTCAATGTTAGTGCGCTATAAAGCCGATAGCCTTGATGCGTTGGCGGTCGCTGACCCCGATCCAGACATCACAGACGAAGAAGAGTTGCCCCTGGATGATCCCCAAAGTCGTCGCCTGCCCTCGGATTTAGAACACCGTCTCCGCCGCCGCACTGCGGTTCCCCCCCTTAAAAAACGGCGCGTTACCTTAGCGGAATTAATTGATCAAATTGAGGCGATCGCCAAAGAAATCGAAAAAAACGAAAAACGTCCCCAAAAAGTTAAACGATCCCGTCCCCAGTCCCGGCGGGAAGCCCTGCAAATCATTACGGAGCTAGCCCACCAGGAAAATTTAACGGAATTAGCGAACCAGCTTGAGCAATTTTTACAAACTCAGTTACCGGAAATTTTGCCGGAAATGCCTCAACAACCCTGGGTAGACCTTGAAACACTTTTGGACTGTTGGCATCACCACCTCGATCCCCATCATCCCCCCATTAAACAGGATAAAGTTGGTGTTTTTTGGGCACTATTGCTCCTCAGTTCCCAATCCAAGGTGTCTTTAGATCAAGACGAGTTTTATCAAGATTTGCGGGTACAGATTATGCCCCCACCAGCGTCGGAAGCATTGGCCAGTTAAGAGATCCTATTTCTGGTTTTAATCGGGGAAATTGGTAGGATTTTAGGGAAAATCGGGATAGGCTTGGTTATTTTTGCACACTGCTAAAGCTAGAGGATTTGTTAATATTTCCTTTACCTTTTCTTGACCGAGGACAGGTATGCTAGCTATCAAGATGATTGTTATCTAGATCACAAACTAATAGTTCCATCGACCCCTTCCCACTGCCTGATTTTTATGGTTTTTACATCAAGTTATTCCCTAGCCGACAACCTTGCAGCCCTAGATGGGCTAGACACCCAAGCACTCCATTTCTATGACAAAAATGAGGTCATTCCGCTGAAAGAAAATGGCTGTTGGCAGATTTACCGGGGTATTCTCCAAGTCAGCCAGTTGACCGACAACGGCGAAGAAATTCTAGTCGGTTGGGCCCAGGCGGGGAGTTTTGTTGGCTTGCATTTGACCCTGTCCCAATTGGATATTTACCAAGCGAAGGCCTTATCCGATGTGTATTTACGGTGGTACTCCACTGAAAGTATTGCGGCGAATCCTCCCCTGGGTGAATTGATTTTAACCCAGACCATTAAACGGTTGAGGCAGGCGGAATCTCTGCTGGCGATCGCCGGTTATAAACGGGTGGATGAACGGTTGCAGGCCCTACTTAGGCTCCTGGCCCAGGACATGGGACAGCATCAGGAAGGGGGAATTCGCCTGTCCGTTCGTTTAACGCATCAAATGCTAGCCAATGCCATTGGTACAACCCGAGTT
>JBJOGT010000448.1:0-5155 GCA_046048115.1 Cyanobacteriota bacterium
CACGTCCTTTGGCTTGAAGGACGAAAACTTATTTCCAATCTCAGTGACTTTCACTTGCAAGTTTTAGGTTTACTTGGCCCTCCTTGCCAAAAATATTATTATCTTTCATGAACCTGCGGAAGGTAGGATATAATTAAGGCGCTTGGCATTACCCACAGAACTGCTAGCAAAGTGAATTTTGCCGTTACCAAAATAGACTTGCCAATTTACAAACTCATCCAGGGGATTTTGAATACTGAGTTTGCCACTAAATTTATCGTCAACTAGCTGATTTAACAGCTCCTGGGGAATGTTTTTTTTGGCGGTATCAGTGTTAAATTCTTGCCAAAAAGACGATTTCATTCCATCGACCATGGCACTGTATTGAGGAAAAGAAACTGTTGCGGCAGTCATAATGATTAACGGGTATGGGGGAATTTAAGCTTGGCAATAAAACAGTGATGATTGTTTAAAAAGTGGTTTTTGCTAATTGGGCAGAAAAGAAAATATGATCAAAATAATGAGTAATTTTTTCCGTTGTCAGGGGACGACTGTAAAAGTAGCCTTGGACAACATCGCAACGCAGGGCATGTAAAATGCTGATCTGTTCTTGGTTTTCGACACCTTCGGCAATGACATTGAGTTTGAGGCGATGGCCAAGGTTAATGATGCTTTCGAGAATAACCCTGGCTTTGCCAACAACTTTTAAACCATCTAAGAAAGACCGATCAATTTTGAGGATGTGGATGGGTAAATGTTGGAGTACTGATAGGGAAGAGTAACCCGTGCCAAAATCATCGATCGCCAATTGAATTCCCAATCTATTTAAATCTTTGAGAATAGCAATAACTTGATCGACATTCTCAAACACCAAGCTTTCGGTCACTTCTAATTGCAGGTGTTGGGGGGGCATTTGGGTGTCTTGGAGAATCCGCTGAATACGCCTAACAAAGTCTGGTTGTTTTAACTGTTCCAACGACAGGTTAACCGCCAACTTAAACGTAGGAAACCCTTGACGCTGCCAATGTTGATATTGGGAGCACGCTTCAGCCAAGATCCAATAACCCATGTCAATAATTTGTCCCCCCTGTTCGGCTAAGGGAATAAATTCACTGGGGGGGACAGAACCCAATTCTGGATGGTGCCAGCGAAAAAGCGCTTCGACACCAATTAATTGGTTGTTGCGTAAGTCGAATTGGGGTTGGTAGCAGAGACTGAACTCTTGATTCGCCAATGCTGGGGCGAGGGATCGTCGGATAACTTCATAGCGAGAAAGGGGTTTGGTAAAAAATGTTGAAAAAGAAGATTTTAGTAAATTGCGGGGGGTAAATAAATTGTCGAAATTGGAGGATTCAATCAGCGAGGAGAAGCTTAGCATAAGGAATTTGATGAAAAGTCAATAGTTTCGCAATGGTTCTATCAACTCAATAAAACGTTATTTAAAACGCTTTAAGTTAATAAAACAGTCATGGACTGGTCAGCAGTAAACAGGGTTGCTAGGCTCTGGCTATGGAATCAAAACAGATAAACTCAATCGCCACAGAGAGTTATTAAGATTTTGTTAAATCTATGTAACGTTTTGTAAACCTGCGTGGTTCTATCGTAACGATTCACGGCATGAGTTGCAAGGGACAACGCTAAAAATCTACATAGATGCCGAGATCTTTGGGCAAGGAGGACAGGGGCAAAAAAAGGCATTAAGTACTTGCATAGATGTTAACTAAAATTATAGATGACGGTTTCGGACATAATCCTGGATATTAGCAAGGAAACATTGTCTGAACTGTTAGTATTGATACCCTTTTTTCCCTAAAGGTTTATTGCCGCATGGTAGAACATTGTTGCGTAGCTTAATCTTAACGATTAATTTGTTTTTTTGAGTTTGGGGCACCATAAATTTCCCCACAAGCCTTTCGAACAGGGCATTCTGCGCTTTTCCCCCAACAGGGAGTGGGCAATCTAAAATAAAATTTATTAACTAATACTTAAAAAGTATTAAAAATAATAAAATGCTAAAAATATTAAACTTGTACCCAGACCGACACCGATCCCCCTTGGCAGCGAAATTCGGCCCAGCCGTATTCATTGGCATAAACTGGTTCATTGATATGCTCTGTAACATCAATAAATTTTGCATGGGGTTTGCTGACTTCCATCCATTTCCAACCGGCGGGGCCATCGCTCATGATGACGGCCATGGCTTTTGGATGTTCTCGGTTCCCTAAGCAAGTCCAGCCAATACAGTTCCAATGGTCGAAGTAGTCATATTGAAAACCGTAGACATAATGACGACGGACATGGAGAAATTTGTCAATTAGCCAACGATGGGAGGGCAGATAAATCCGATATTTGTTGCCATCTTTGCCATAGTCTTCGTAATCAGCCCCATAATAATCGGCATGAAAAATACAGGGATAGCCTTCTTGGCGCAATAAAATCAGGGCATAGGCGAGGGGTTTAAACCAAGGTTCAACGGGGGTTTCTAGGGCTTGGAGGGGTTGGGAATCATGGTTTTCCACAAAGGTAACCGCATTCAGGGGACGTTGTTGCATTAAAGTCCCTTGCAAAATACGACGCATGTCATAGTTCCCGCTGCTGCGACTGGCTTCATAGAAGTTGTAATGGAGGGGGACATCAAAAACGCTCATCCGTCCACCCACGGCATCAATATACCAATGCAAAACGCTCAGGTTATTTTGCCAATATTCGCCGACCACAAATAGATCTTTACGGGCGAATTGTTCCAAGGCGTCGATCCACAGCGGAAAAAACCAAGCGGCAATATGTTTAACCGCATCGAGGCGGAACCCGTTAACCCCAGTGGTGGTCAAAATCCATTTGCCCCAATTAATGAGTTCTTGTTGAACTTCAGGATTCTGAAAATCTAAATCACAGCCCATTAAATAGGCATAATTACCATTTTCGAGGGCGACATAATCGTCAAATTGTTTACCGTCTAGAAGGTAAATTGAACCACTTTCATGGTTGCGGTCGTCATAATCAACGGCGTCAAAATGCCACCAATGCCATTCAAAGGAAGAATACTTGCCCTGTCGTCCCGGAAACGTATAGTGGGTATAGGCTTCAATTTCCCTGGGACTGCCTTTGGGGTTGAGGCGATCGCCTTGGCTGAAGGGGGTTGCTTTCACGACTTCTTTGTGGTCTCCCCCCATGCGATGGTTCAAAACCGCATCAGCATAGATTTCGATGCCAGATTGATGGAGCGCTTCGATCGCCGTAATATATTCCTGGCGATCGCCGTATTTTGTCCGAATGGTGCCCTTTTGGTCGAACTCTCCCAAATCATACATATCGTAAACGCCGTAACCCACATCATAAGTTCCCCCAGTCCCCTTATACGCAGGGGGCAACCAAAGTGCCGTTATCCCCGCCGCCCCTAACGCCTTCGCCTCCTGGGCTACCCGCTGCCAGAGATGATCTTCCCCCCGCAGATACCAATGGAAATACTGCATCATCACGCCATTAATTCCAGCCATAGGTTTTGCCTCAGATCCGAGGGAAAGGTTGCAGAAAGACTGTCTAGATTATGCGTTAGCCACGGAGCAATGCAACAAAATTTATAAAAGCTTAAACATTTTCATTCCTTTGTATTGCTTAATACTCCCAGAGGCGTTCCTGGCCCCCAGGGCCGTTAAGCCTGTTACTATGACGGAGAGTCAGTATTGTAAAAAGTATTATTTGATGAAGTGTGTTAGGCCCACGAGCATCCAAAAATTTATCGCAGTTTTGTTAATCAGCTTGATGGTGGTAACAATGGCCCCGACGGTTTCGGCCCAACTACCGTTTTTTTCCGGCGGAAATCAAACAGAAACCACCGTAACAGGAAAAGGCACCCCTTGGTGGGACATTAACAAAGCAAGACGCTGTGGTCGATTGTGGTGTAGCGATATTTACCTACGGGGGAGTTTTTGGGAAACCCTAATCATTGGTTATTCCCCTGGGTTAGAGGAAAGTCCCCAAGCCGCCGCCGCCGCCGTTGAATTTCGCGCCCAACAGGTGGAATCAATTTTTAATGCGGTTTATTTCCAACTCATTGCCCTTGATCAGCAACGGAAGATAAATAATGGTCAATCGAAAAAGTTAAATATCAATTTTTTCTGGTCCCAGGCTTTTAAATCCCGCAATCTTTCTTTCCCGGATGAAGCGATTCCCGATGTTATTCCTAACCTAGATCTTATCCCTTCCCCCAGTCCCCAGAATACCGCTGCCCCAAATGGGTCAAGTTCCCCTGGGCCAAGTCCCGAACCCCGCCTGCGCCCGACCCAGGCATTCCCCCGTAGTGAACTGGCCGATCCCCGTCGTAAAAATTTGGATATTCACCCATTAACCCCCACCGTTGCCGTTGGGATCAAAAATAATCAGACAGTTATTTTTATTCCCCCCCAACCGGAACTGGGTTTAGCGCCACAAACCATTATCACCGTTAACGAGGCGGATGAAATTGCCAATGGTAAACCCGTTGAAATCTTGGCCTACGAATGGCGAGACCAGATCAGAGAGAGTTTTGATGGGGCGCTGTGGGGTCATGAACTTGATCAGCAATATCCCTGGATGCGTTATCAGATTAGTGCTTTATCCATTATTGTCCTCGCAATGCCTGTGGCAATTTTGGTCTTTATGCGTTCGATACTCCGTCGGCGCGATCGCCAATTAAGACAACAATTGAAATTACTGACGCGATCCCTCACCAAAGAAACAGAAGCGGAAGCCATCGACCCCGAGATCACCAAAATAGGGTCAGAAGTAAATACTCCAGAATTGACAGATCATACGACTCTGCCCCCCCGTTCTCCCCAGTTCCCCAAACCGCCCCCATTTCCCTGGCTTCTGAGGGTCTTCCGTCGCATCCCCGGTGCCCATCGCCTTTCCCTTGTCAAAAATACGGCGATCGATAGCGTCAATGATGCTTGGCAAAATATTGGTGACTTTGCCTCCCTCAGTTTGAAACGGCAATCTTTAATCAAACAGCAATGCAATGTCATTAACTTAATCGCCTGGATTTTACTTTGGCTGCAAGTCTCCTGTTTCTTTCTTGCCGTGGCAATTCTCGTCTATATTTTTCCTTCGATTCGACCCTATACCCTCCTATTTATCGGCCAGGCTATGTATTTTCCCCTGTTATGGATTGGGGTAACGTTATTGGATAAAATTGCTG
>JBJOGT010000449.1:0-2553 GCA_046048115.1 Cyanobacteriota bacterium
GGTTCTAGGAGTTCTGGCAACCTTTAGTCATTACCCCATGGCGCCGGAATTTTTAGAAGTTTTGCAGGTGCTCTGTTTAACCACCACCATCGCCCTCGATGCAGCGTTACAGGTGCAGCAGTCCCACACGCAACCGGTGAAAGATAACCCTGCCCTCTCCCCCTTCCTCTCCGATCAGTTAGCCGTTCTACTGCCCGCCACCCGTTTGATGTTGGTGGGGACAGAGCGCCCCCTCTCCCCTGCCCTCACCTATGCGTTGATTTACACAGCGGAAGTGTTGCATCGGCATCATTGTCGCTATTGTCGGTTGACCTACACCGCCGCCACTGTCACCCTAGAAGCGTTATTGGGCAAGCAACCCACGGATTTAATCCCAGCCAGTCCCCCAGGGCGATCGCCGTTGTCTCCTCTCCAATCGTTGGTTAATACTTTGGGCGGAACCCTCCAAGGGCAACCCAGTAAAGGACAACCGGGGGATCAACCACAGGTGTATGAATTTTTCCTCCAATTGCCCTATGGTTACCCAACCCCATTGTCCCAACCGGATAATCCCCAGACCCCCGTCACTTCCCCCCTATCCGATCGAGAGCAGAAAGTCTTGCAATTACTGGTACAAGGATTGCGAGACCGGGATATCGGTGAAAAGTTGTTTATTAGCCCCAGCACTGTGAAATTTCACCTCAACAATGTGATGGGTAAATTGGGGTCTAAAAATCGCTACCAAGCAGTGTATCAGGCCACCATTCAGGGATTGATTTAGGGATTAATTCACAAACCTAAGAACCGATCGCCAAGGCATTAAACAACGGTGGTGCTAGGGGATTGAGGCGGTGATTGGCTTGGATGTGGTCCGCTAGGTAAATGGCATCGCGGGCAATGCCGGAAAAACGCCCCGACCCCCAGGTGTGCATCCAGGGTAAGCCCAGAAAATATAGCCCTTTCACCCCGGTGACGCCCCGGTCGTGGCCAGGGTATCCCTTACCATCAAAAACGGGAATTTCTAGCCATTCGTAATTGAGGTGATAGCCAATGGACCAGATAATGGTGCCAATATTTTCCTGCCGGAGATCGAGGCGGCGGGGGGCTTCGGTGGGTTCCCAGACCGGTTGGTAAGGATCTTCTACGGGCGCGGCAATGGCGTGTTTTTCGATGTATTGATCGATGGTTTGTTTGATGCTTTCCGCCACGGCATCGGCTTGGTCTAAGTTTTGTTTGAGGTCAGGGGCAAAGGTGAGGGTCTGATCCTGCAATGTATCCAAGCGGCCATAGAGTTGCATGCCTTCGAGGGCAAAATGGCGCAGATCAATTTCCCGACCGCCCCCCCGCCCGGTGACGTAATGGTTAGTTTTCTGACGTACCTTTTCCTTGAGGGGATGTTCCGCCACGGTGATGTCGTAGTAGCCCATCTGATCCAGCCAATCCACCACATCTTTGCCGCGATACCGCCGGGGCGATCGGGGGGCACTACCCACTGCTAGATGGACTTGTTTGCCGGCCAGGTGTAAATCTTCGGCGATTTGGCAACCGGATTGTCCTGTCCCCACCACCAACACGGCCTTGTCCGGCAGGGATTGGGGATTTTTATACTGAGAGGAATGGAGTTGGAGAATATCGTCAGGGAGTTGCTTGGCGATCGCCGGAATGCGGGGTTTGTGGTAGCCGCCGGTGGCAATCACCACTTGATTGGCGGTGAAATCCCCCAGGGAGGTGGCCACTTCGTAGAGGTCACTAATGGGATTTTTGCGGACACTGTCCACACTCACCCCTTCTCGGATGGGAGGATTGAAGGCACGGGCATAGGCTTCGATGTAGTCCACAATTTCGTCCCGGTGCATAAAGCCGTCGGGGTCATCACCGGGGTAGGGAAAGCCGGGCAGTTGACATTGCCAATTGGGGGTTACTAAACAAAAGGAATCCCAGCGTTGATGACGCCAAGCATGGCCAATTTGATGTTTTTCAAAAATAATATGGTCAATGTTTCGCTCGCCTAAGCAATAACTGATCGATAAACCTGCTTGGCCGCCGCCCACAATAATCACGGAATAATGGGATCGATTCATTGACTAATTGCCTCATGCCTTTAACTTTCTTGCACCTTAAAACGTTCCCCCAAACCTAGCCTGTCATTTTGGCTACAAAATCCCTAGGGTTGACAGTTAAGGGAGGGATCTCTAGGGCGGAATTATGATGTGCTTGAGAGGCGATCGCCAACGGGAATCCTTTGTATATCAATCTTTTCAAGGCGATGGGATTAAGAAATTTTTTCCGACTCCCCTCGTTCCTACCTGTCTTTTTCGCTAGCTCAATTTGCACTGATCTCAGCATTTTTAAGCGTCACAACCTGATCCCCTAGCTTTAGGGCCAAACCTGTTTGTTTGTGACTTTTTATACAAGGTCATGCCCCTATCCTGCGTAATCTGCACACAGAATGCAGTCAATCCATAACCCCTTAGGCATTGACTAGGACTAAGTCTTTCTGCTGTGGGTTTCCTTTGGAATTGCCACCGTTAGTCTTTTTCTTAACTCAAGATTTTCCGATCAAAAAATACATCA
>JBJOGT010000450.1:0-2965 GCA_046048115.1 Cyanobacteriota bacterium
GTGATGGCGGCCAAACAGTTAGTCAGTGGCTGGGTCACCATTGATCAAGCTTTGGATCGCACCGATTTAATCATTCTCGTGGCCGATCAGGCTAACCCCCAATTAGTGGCCCTGGATTTACTGGCCTACGCTGAACAAGACCCCCAAGCCAGTTTGGTGATTTTGACCGATCGCCAACGTTTAGCGGATCACATTAGCCACTGGGTCAGCACCTATTGCCGCGAACAAAACCATTCCATCCACACCGAAAAGGCGATCGCCCACTATGGTCTTATTGGGGTGGTGGATGATTTAAGCACCTGTTTCGATTGGGTGAACCAGTTTGAACCTTACACCTTAATTTTGGCCGTAGCCGATCCCTGGCCGGTGGTGGAAAAGGTACAGCGGGCGCGGGAAATTTACATCGGTCAAACAACGCCCCACATTTTTGGGGATTATCTTGCCGGTAGTCTGCGCCTACGCTACCGAGACGGGGATTTTTGCAGTGCGACCCAATTGTCCTTGGGGTGTTTTTTGCAACCCTGTCAATTACTAGATTATGGATCAACGCCCCCACCGGACTGGCTGCCAGCGTTATTGGCCGGGGAAGATCTAACGGTGATCGAGCAACGGTTACGGTTTAAACCCGATGAACCCCATTCCCCCTCCCCGGATTAACACCTCCTTGGGGTTGACTAGGGCCGACAACGCCAAGAACAAATCTCAACAATTTTCCGGTTCTTGGGGCCCATTCACATCATTTGCATACTCAAATCTAACCACGGCGATCGGGTAATGGGGGCGCTACTGGAAATATAGTCCACCCCGGTGGCGGCGATACTGGCCAAGGTTTCGAGGGTGACATTACCCGAAGCTTCAATACGAATTAACGGATTAGCTTGGCGAATCAGCTTAACGGCGGCGGCCATTTCCTCTAAGCCCATATTGTCGAGCATGATGATGTCGGCCCCAGCGGCGATCGCCGTTTCCACGTCGGTTAAGGTACTGGTTTCTACTTCAATGGTGAGGGGATAGGGCATATTTTGACGCACGGTACGAACCGCGTTGGCAATGCCCCCGGCCGCTTGAATATGATTGTCCTTGATCATTACCGCATCATCGAGGCCCATGCGGTGGTTAACGGCGCCCCCCACGCGGCTGGCATATTTTTCCAGTAATCTCAAACCGGGGATGGTTTTACGGGTATCCACAAACTGAGTTGGATAGTGGGCGATCGCCTGGACATATTGCTGGGTCAGGGTGGCGATACCACTCAGACGCATGGCCAAATTCAACGCCACCCGTTCCCCCGTTAAAAGGCTGGCCACATTGCCGCTGATTTCAGCCACCACAGTCCCCCCTTGTACCCTTTGCCCTTCGTTCTCCAATCCCTGCCATTGACAGGTCGGATCCAGTAACTGAAAAACCCTAGCGGCGATGGGTAAACCGGCGATCGTTCCCGCTTGTTTGGCCACCCACCGCGCTTTGCCCCTGTGGGTTAAGCCCAGAGCCTGGGTAGACCAATCCCCCCGACCAATATCCTCCGCTAACCATTGCTGTAGTAACGGATCCATCACCAACCACGGGGGTAAACTCATCATAAATAACGCTTAAAAACTCAGTTAAGTGTATGCTATTGCTTAAATTTGGTGTCAGGAGTTAAATGCATGAGTCTACGTCGTAATGCCCTCGCGGTTCTTAAGGAAACCAGTCGGACATTTTACATTCCCATTAGTATTTTGCCCGATTCGTTACTCGATGCAGTAGCCTCTGCCTATCTCTGTATGCGGGCGATCGATGAAGTGGAAGATCACCCCGACCTCGATGCCACCACCAAAGCCCAGATTTTGAATCAGATTAGCCTCAACCTGCAAAGCGCCACCGCTAGCTCCACCAGTCAGGATTTTGCTAGGGGGCTGGGAACCTACCAAGCACTATTACCCGAAGTCACCCTCCGGGTCGGAGAATGGGCCCTCCTCGCGCCAGAAACCATTGCCCCCCGGATCTGGGATGCTACCGCCGCCATGTCTGACCGTATGGCCTTTTGGGCGATGCAGAATTGGCAAATTAAAACTGAAAATGAGTTAGATCAATATACCTTTAGTGTGGCAGGAGCCGTGGGCTTACTCTTGTCCGACCTCTGGGCTTGGTACGATGGCACCCAAACGAACCGTTCCCATGCCATTGGCTTTGGGCGGGGGTTGCAAGCCGTTAATATCGTGCGGAATTACAAAGAGGATAAGCGGCGGGGGGTGAGCTTTTTTCCCCAGGGATGGGAGCTAGCGGACATGCACAAATATGCCCGCTACAATCTGGGTTTAGCCGATCAATACACGAAATCGTTGCCCAATGGCCCGGCGTTAAATTTCTGCAAAATCCCCTTAACCCTGGCCTATGGCACGTTAGATGTTTTAGCGTTAGGGAAAGAAAAATTAAGCCGCAGTGATGTAATGGCGTTGGTCAATCGGGTCATTGCTAGCTAAGACGTTCCTGAAGACTACAGAAACTTTGCTAACCCAATTACGAAGACAGTTGAAATAAATATTGGAGTCGTTTTCTGACCCAGCCCATAATATTGCTGTCTTCTTCTCCTTCGCTTAATAACCCTTTTTCAGCCAACGCTGCTTTCCGTTGGGCTAATTTTTTTGTTGCTAGTTCCCAGCAATGTTGTGTTAGGTTTGAACAGGAAGTCTATAACTAACATTCCGCAGGTTATAGAGAGGGATTGTCGTATTCATTCTAGAGAAATACCCTCAATAACAGAGAATCAATAAGCTGTTTGGTCTTCTGAGAAACTGTGTGACTTTGAGGATTAAGAACAAATTGGCAAGAGCAATCTTTACATTTATATTTTTGCTTTCCATTATGAATGAAGCCATTTTTGACAAGGTGAGTACATTGACACCGAGGGCAGACTATTTCTTATTTTCCTGGTGACGTTAAATGTTGTCATATTTTGTGGTGCTCAGCAATAAGCATTGAAAAT
>JBJOGT010000451.1:0-6368 GCA_046048115.1 Cyanobacteriota bacterium
CTTCGGCGATCGCCGTCAATATCTAAACCGTGACTACTGCAATCACGGCCAATAACGCATTGATAAGGTAAAATGCGCCGACAATCTGGGTTTCACTCCAGCCACTTAACTCCAAATGGTGGTGAATGGGGGCCATCTTAAATAGACGTTTGCCGACTCCATCGGGGCCTTTGGTGGCTTTGTAATAACTGACCTGGGCAATAACAGACAGGGATTCCGCCAGAAAAATACCGCTAATTAACAGTAGTCCCCATAAATTGCCGGACATAATCCCAACGGCGGCCAAGCTCCCCCCCAATGCCAAAGATCCGGTATCCCCCATAAAAACCCTAGCCGGATTGTGGTTATGGTGAACGAAGCCAATGCAGCCCCCGGCCATGGCACAACAGAAAAAGGCTAGGGCAGGATTTTCCCCAACCACTAAAGCCCCTAGCCCCACAAAGGCGATCGCCCCGGTGCCAGCGGCCAGACCATCAACGCCATCGGTTAGGTTTGTCGCGTTACTTTCCGCAACCAGGGTAAAACTGGCTACCAGCCAAAACAATACCCCCAGGGGTAGGGCAAATTGCAAAATCCTCACGGAAGTGATGTCAGCCGGTTGGGTGAAAAATAACCAAAGGCAAAAGATAACGGCGATCGCCCCTTGCAAAACTAACTTTTGTTTGGGGGTGAGACCCTTGTTGGACTTGTATTTTAAAATTTGCCAATCATCCACCCAGCCAATGCCCATATAGGCCAGCGTCACTAGACCGACGGCAATTACGTCCCCATTGAACCGTGTCCCAATGACGGCGATCGCCACTGCTACGGGCACAAAAAAGATCCCCCCCATGGTGGGTGTACCTGCTTTTTTCAGATGACTCTGGGGGCCGTCTTCTTGAATCACTTGACCTGCTTTTAGCTGACGCAGTAACGGTACAACCTTAGTCCCCACCAGGGCCGTCACTAGGGCCGTAATGCCTAAACCGATGGCAGGCCGGATATTGACGGCGATCGGCTGCCCACCGATAACACTAAGCAAAGGTATTAGCGCTAGGGCTAACGTCCAAAGCAAGAACAAAAGAGCTTTTCCACTCGGCTGTTTCCATCGACTTTGGGGGGAAGATTTGGCATTTACCATGGGGGACAGGAGGGTAATCGTTAAGCGATGAAGACAAAATTTAACCGGTAACCTACAACAGACTACCATTGTCGTCTTCTACCCCTTGAAGAAATTTTACCGAGGGAAGTTTCCCAGCCCAGATTACCCAAAGCGTCAAAATTTTGGGAAACAACATCGTGTCAGCTAAGGTTAGACCTTAGGATGTTAGGCCATGGCTTAATAATGGGGTTCGTTGCCCGGTTTCCATTTAATATTGCAGCCGATACTGGGTTTTTGGGCCGTCGGCACTGATTGATCTGCCAAGACAAGATTGATCGCCGTGCGTAGATCTTTGCCTGTGACGGGCTGATCATTGCCGGGGCGACTGTCATCTAATTGACCCCGGTAAACTAAAGCTTGTTGCCCATTGAACAGGAAAAAATCGGGGGTACAAGCCGCTTTGTAGGCCTTGGCGATCGCCTGGGTTTCGTCGTAGAGGAAAGGAAACGTAAACCCGACTTGTTCGGCCATGGCCTTTAAGCTTTCCGGCGCATCATCGGGATGGCTAACGGCATTATTGGCACTAATCGCCACCACGCCTAATCCTTGGGATTGATAATCCTTTCCCAATTGGGCAAGGTGGTCTTGGATATGTTTAACAAAGGGACAATGACGACAAATAAACATCACCAATAGACCGTTTTCCCCTGTGACATCGGCCAAGGTTAGGGTTTGACCAGACACCACATCTAATAAAGCAAAATCCGGTGCTTTTGTTCCTAGAGGCAACATGGTAGAGGGGGTTAAAACCATAACAGCATTCCAATCCTAGGGATTTCAAAGGTTTTGCCCATTGTGCCACCTCCCATTGGAATTTTGTCATCACTCTGTCGGAGAATCTGCTATAGCTTGAGGTTAATCTTTGTCCGGCGAAGGGTTTTTGTTATGGCTCCCCGTTTATTTCCCCAGCAATGCTTAAGCAAACCAGCATATCGCCTCTATTGTGTCGGGGTCTATTGCCGTTGGGCGATCGTGGCCATACTCTGGCTCACCCTGATCCCCTGGGCTATCTTTCAATTCCGGGAAGATATTCGACTCATCTTTGACCACTTTACCTGGGTGGCCCTACGCTACAGCCTTGGGTTTCAGCTTCTGCCGACTTGTTGCCTCTTCCTGGGGATTGCGATTACAGGCGCGGTGTTAGTACGTCAAAGTTGTCATCTGCTCTGGGGACTTTCGATCAGAGAACGGAACTATTTAATTCGTAATACGGCCAAAATTCGTAAAGTCGGCCCCCGTCATCCCCTCTGGAAATGGTTGTTTAAAAGCTGAGTTAGATCTTGATGCCCAGTAACCCCATAAATGTGCTCAAACCCTTCATCTAATTGGGGAGGATGCCGTTGAAGTTGGTCGTACATGGCCGCAATAATGGCCGGGGCAACCTGGCGCGATCGCCGTTGATTACGGAGTAAACACAGGGCCAGGGGCGTTTGTAAGACCCAGGCGTTAATCTGAGTAATGCCCTGGTCTTTGAGCTTAGCTAAAAATTGTTGACGGTAGGCGTATTGGGTATTGGTGGCATCGTAAATAATGCTGTGCTCCGTGGATTGTAACCGTTGAATTTGGGCAAAAACCACTGCTTCTACTTCTGCCCATGATCCCTGGATTGCTTCGTCACCATACAGTTGCCAACGGATTTGATCGGTGGACACTATTCCATGGTGGGGTAGATGTTGTTGTAATTGTGCTGCCAAAAACGATTTGCCACTGCCCGGACAACCAATCAAAAACTGTAGGAGAAATATTGCCATGGGTTGTTCTAACTACTCATCCCCTTCCAGGTTCCCATGGGTGTAATTGTATTGCTTGAAGAAATCCACATCACAAAGAATTAACGTAATCCAATAATCTTCCCGAATAGCGAGTTGCCAATCCCGACCAAAATAAAGTTCAAAATAGCGACGATTACCAATTTTTGTGAGGGGATCAATAACCGTTAGCTGCTTAAGTTTTTCATTTTTTTCATTGAGCAAAGTTGACATAATTTGAAAAATATTGGCATGGGCAACCAAAAGTTGATGAATGTCTAACAGTCGATATTGAAGGGGGGCGGTTTCAATAATAATGGGTTCATCCAAGAGTGTGCTATACCGTTGCAGGGCTTTTTGGGTCGCTACGGTAATAAGCGTATCAGGGGATAAAATTAAGTGGCCAACCTTTGTGAATTGATAGAGTTGCAATAAAGAACGTCGATAGAAAAGATCCAAGCCATAGAGACGACTCATTTGCTCTAACAACCGACGCCGGGAAATCATGCCCACTAAATAACCATTTTGAGTTAGGGTCAACCCCGGTAAACTGGGATTGGCATTGAGGAGTTGAATAGCATTTTTGTCATTCATTTCCATGGTCAATTGACACTCGTACAAACGTAGATCGGCCAGACAAGACGTCAGGGTGAGAGCAGTCATGGGAGATAGGGTTTTCATTTCTCAATCCGATTAACTTGATCATCCCTAGCCCAAATTTAAGAGTATCCAATACCTGGGAGAAGGATATGAAAGAGAATAAGGTGACTGAAAATCATATCTAAATTTTACCGGTTCAAAATTAAGGCATTATTAACAGTTTTTCCCTGCCAGTCTCTTTAGGAATTTCTCTTAACAACGGATGATCCTGGGAATTGGAGGACAAGAAACGCTAAAATTAGCCTCGGTTCAAGCAATGGCGCAAGAACCGGGGACGTTTTCTGTTTTTTTTACCCCCCCTATATTTAGTCATGGAATTGATAATCGGCTGGCTGTATCCCAAACTAATGAGTACCTACGGCGATCGGGGTAATGTGATTTGCATTAAACGACGCTGTGAATGGCGGGGTATTCCCGTTTCGATTTTGCCATTGGATCAAGGTAGTGAGGCTAGTGAATTTTTGCAGGCCGATGTAATTGTGGGGGGCGGAGCCCAGGATCGCCAACAGGAAATTGTCATGCGGGATTTGCAGGGAGCCAAGGCGGCAGCGTTGAAAAATCAACTGGATGGGGGCATTCCGGGGGTGTTTACCTGTGGGTCACCCCAATTGTTGGGGCATTATTACGAGCCGGCCCTGGGGCAACGGATTGAGGGCTTGGGGTTATTAGACATGGTAAGTAAGCACCCCGGCCCCGACGCCAAACGCTGTATTGGTAATGTGGTATTTGAAATTACCGCGTCACCGTTGCGGGAGGAATTGGAGGAAATGATCGGGGAACCGCCGGTGGTGATTGGTTTTGAAAACCATGGGGGGCGGACGTATTTGCAGAGTGTTTCCCCGTTGGGTAAAGTCCGCAAAGGCTACGGCAATAACGGTGAAGATGGCTTTGAAGGGGCGTTCCATCAAAAGGCGATCGCCACCTATTCCCACGGGCCATTATTGCCGAAAAATCCCTTTATTGCTGATTGGTTGATTCGCACGGCATTAGAAAAAAAATATCAAGAAGCGGTGAATTTACAACCCCTGGATGACCGCCTAGCCCCCCAGGCCCGTGCCGCGATGTTGAAACGATTAGAATAAAGCAGACCTTAAATCCTTACAAAACTTCACATGACCCAACCACACCCACGCATCTGCATTCTAGGAGGGGGATTTGGTGGCCTTTACACCGCCCTACGTCTGAGCCAATTCTCCTGGGAAGGTCATACCCCGCCGGAAATTGTGCTGATCGATCGCCAGGATCGGTTTTTGTTTGCGCCGTTTTTATATGAACTATTGACCGAGGAAATGCAAACCTGGGAAATTGCGCCGCCCTTTGTGGAGTTGTTGGCGAAAACCGGGGTGCAGTTTCGGCAGGCGGAGGTGACGGGGATTGATCCGCTTCAAAAATCCGTGCAATTAAACGAGTCAGAAAACCTCGATTACGACTATTTAGTGATCGCCATGGGGGGCAAAACCCCCTTCCCCAATGTGCCGGGGGTCAAAGACCATGCCATTGGTTTCCGCACTCTAGAGGATGCCTACCGGTTGAAGCAACGGCTCAAAACCCTTGAACAATCCGAAACGGAAAAAATTCGGGTGGCCATTGTGGGCGGCGGCTACAGTGGGGTCGAATTGGCGGGCAAACTCAGCGATCGCCTGGGCGATCGGGGTCGGATTCGCATCATTGAACGGAGCGAGACCATTTTGGGCACTTCCCCGGAATATAACCGCACCTCGGCCCAGGAAGTACTGTCAGGGAAAGGCATCTGGGTGGACTTAGAAACCTCCCTAACCGCTGTGACCGCCCATGATATCACCCTCCAATACCGGGATCAAGTTGATACCATTCCCGTGGACTTAGTGTTGTGGACGGTGGGCACAGAAGTTTCCCCCCTGATTCGGGATCTGCCCCTAGCCCACGGCAACCAGCAGTTATTGAAAACCAATGCCCAGTTATTAGTAGAGGATCAACAGGCAATTTTTGCCCTCGGAGATGTGGCCGATTGTCGGGATGCCACCGGACAAATTGTGCCTCCCACGGCCCAAGTTGCTTTCCAACAAGCGGATTACTGTGCCTGGAATATCTGGGCCAGCTTAACCCATCGCCCCCTATTACCCTTCCGTTATCAGGCCCTGGGAGAAATGTTATCCCTAGGCATCGATGATGCGGTACTGAACGGTTTAGGCCTTAAATTTTCTGGCCCTGCTGCGGTCTTAGCCCGTCGCCTGATTTATCTTTATCGTTTTCCCACCTGGCAACATCAATTAACCGTCGGTTTCAATTGGTTAGCCCAACCGCTATTAAAATTATTGAAATAGGGTAAGGATGGGATTTTGAATAAGCAACAATTAGCGGCTAAAATTTGGGAATCTGCCAACCAGATGCGTTCCAAGATCGAGGCCAATAAATACCTACTTTCTACTTGGTTGACTGAGGGTAATCCTTTGTGAGGTGTCCTATGGGTAGCATGGGTTGGCCGCCCTTTAGCGTTTAATCCATCACTATCATAACTGGAGTTTTGACAAAAAGATTTTTTACGCTATATATGGTGTTTATTGAGGAAATTCAAGCACTACAGATAGTGTATTTTCTCAAATAGTCAAAACTCCAATCATAAGAGGTGGTGTTCAAATATGTGTCCGTAAGGAGGGTACAGCAATTCCAAAATCAGAATGTAGCGCAAGACACAAAAAGCTCAACGTATTTACAGGCAAGGGTTTTACTCTGAAAATCCCCAAAGAAGAAACTAGGAAGAATTCGAGACAGTAAGAGAAACGGGGTCATCAAGCATAAAATCTAAAAGATGATGCCAGCCTTCAAAGAACAGATATTTG
>JBJOGT010000452.1:0-2593 GCA_046048115.1 Cyanobacteriota bacterium
CCCGCCAATAGTCGCTGGCGTAGTAGTCGGAATCGCTCAGGGAGGCCAGGTGGTCGGCTTCTTCTTGGTCGAAAAGCATGACCCATTGCCACAGGGGAGCGAGGGGTTGGTGCCCGTATCCCTCAAGACTACGGCGGGCAATTTGCTGGCGGTGATGGGCCAGTTGGTTGACTAACCGGGCTTGACGGGTTTTGAGAGCGGGGGGTGTTTTCCGGTCCTTGGGGTCGTAGGGATAATACAAGCCCAGGAGGGTTAAATAATGGTTGGTCAACTCGAAGTATTCATCGGTACCCTCCCCGGTGAGCAGATAATGCCACAGGGTTTGCAGGCGATTAAGTTGGGCGGTATCGGGTTCGAGGGCAATGCCTTCGAGGACGGCGGTCCGCACCATGTAAATACCGGCGTTGACGACATCGTCGACTAGGAGATATTGGCATTTCTCGGCGAATTTGCGCCAGCGGCGTGTTTTGGTTTGTTGAAAGTAGCGCTGGTAATAGTTCTGGTGATAAGCCTCTAGTAAACGGTCGGGGGACCAGTTTTCCTGTTGCAGTTGGCTGTAATAGGGTTCGAGGCGATCGCCTTCTATTTGACGTTGGAAGGCTTCAATCTTGGCAAGTCGTTTGGGGTCTAAATAAGTCATAATAAATTGCCTTTTAAGGCAAGATGAGATTTCTTGAAAAAGGCGATGCCATGACAAAAGTGACCTCGATAGCATGGCTAAGGGGATAGTTTTTGTTGATATGGGATGTGGGACAATACTGCGTTTAAGTCTTTTGAGATTGACTGGGGTGTTTTCTTCTCCCTTCCCAGGCATCGCTGATTTTTTCAATTAATATTATTATAACATTTAAATGTACTTTTTTTAATAAAAACAAGTATTTTTCAAAAAATTATTTATCAAGATATTTTTGAGTTTCATTATCGATAACGGAGATTGCCAAACTAACACGTTAAAATTTACGTTTGCGCCCACACCATTGCCAAGACTTGTCGGAATTTGTTCTAAAAATCTGGAAACTACGCTACAAAAGTAAAAGAGTCTCCAGTTAGACGGCCAGGACAATAAGTACAGCAATGAAAATTATTCTTCTAGGAAACGCCGGAGCAGGCAAAAGCACCTTGGCTAAAAAACTGATTGCACAACAACCCGCTCCCCGCTTATCGCTGGACACAGTAGCATTTCAGGACGGTACAAAAAGACGTCATCTCCAAGATAGTATCGCTGATGTGAAGCGTTTTATTGCCAATAATGAAAGTTGGATTATTGAAGGGTGTTATGCAGATATTATTGAGCCAATATTGCCCGATTGTGAGGAGCTTATCTTTCTTAACCCCGGAGTTAAGACTTGTGTTGCCCACTGCCGTGCCAGACCCTGGGAACCGGAGAAGTTTAGCTCCCGCCACGAACAAGACAAAAATCTGGAGAATCTGCTCGAGTGGATCAGCTCCTATGAAACCCGTGAAGATGAATATGGACTTCGCCGCCACCGGGCACTTTACGAATCCTTCCAGGGGAAAAAACAGGAATTCAACTATCCGAGCCAATATTAACTGAGGCGACACGCAATTATCGTATTGGGACCCCATTGAGTGCAACGATAAACTTTACAGAATGACCCGCCGCTGTACCTAAAATCTTTATAATTTAATGACAACTTCATCTAAAGTGCAGGTTCAAAATGCCCGACCCACGCGACTACACGCTAATCATCGACAAAAGCGGCAGTATGTCTATGATTGAACCAAACAGTCAAAAAAGCCGATGGGACTTAGTTCAAGAATCAACCCTAGCTTTAGCGAGAAAATGTGACCAGCTAGATCCGGATGGCATTACTGTTTATACATTTTCTGGCAAATTTCGTCGGTATGATAATGTCAACGCCTCTAAAGTAGAGCAAATTTTTCAAGAAAATGAACCCGTTGGTGCCACTAATCTAACTGCGGTGTTACAAGATGCCATTAATGACTTTCTCCAACGAAAAAAGTCTAATCAAGGTAAAACTGGAGAAACGATTTTGATCATTACTGATGGAGAACCCAATGATCGTCGCTCAGTCTTTGAAATTATTATTCAAGCAAGCAAGTGTTTAGATGCTGACGAAGAGTTAGCAATCTCTTTCATACAAGTTGGTAATGACCCTGGTGCTACCAAATTTCTCAAAACCCTTGATGATCAATTGATGGAAGTGGGTGCTAAATTCGATATCGTCGATACAGTAACATTCGATGAGATGGAAGAATTGACTTTAACTGAAGTGTTACTAAACGCCATTCAAGATTAAGCACAGAGACAATATCATGACTGATTCCGATTCCCTAGAGTCAATCTTGGCTGATATGCACAAAAAGTATGTCCAAGGATCAGAAAAATCGTCAAAAAATTTAGTTGAGGAATTCCCGTTAACCCAAGAAAACAAACAACAACATCCTACTTTAGATAAGCTTTTAAACGAATTAAAGCAAGATTTTCAAACTAACCAATTTCCCATCCAAGCTGATAAAATTACACCAGTAGAGAAAGAAAAAATACACCCTTTAGATTCTGAACTAGACCGTTTAGTGACTCAGCAAAAAGCCCAAAATCAAAAAATCA
>JBJOGT010000453.1:0-6903 GCA_046048115.1 Cyanobacteriota bacterium
ATGCGGGGATCGCCATTTTGATAGGCTTGAAGAGCACCGGGATGAATATACAGTAGGCTCTCGTATAAATTAATGCCGCCATTTTCTAGGGCTAATTGGGGATAGAATGCGGCAAATTGACGGGCATTGGCAAAAATGGCCCACGCCATTAACGCTACCGTTTCCCGAGGCATATCAGGTCGGGTTAACAATGCCCCCCCGGTGGAAATGGTCAATACATCGCTAGCGGGCAACGCTGGCAACGGTTTATAGGTTCCTTGGGGAATATAAGCTTTGCGGTAGGATTCGGGAAATTGTAGCGTTAAATAATTAATGAAGCTTAAATTCAGCGGTACAAACTGTAAATTCCTGGTATCTCTCATTTTTTCGCGCACTTGAGCACTGGCTTTGAGGGGCCCGACATACACGAGGGCATCTAAGGTTTCATCGGTAAAACGGTTCAGGCTATCCCCTGTTTTTGCTTGAATGGGGAGCTTACTGGCTTTAAATAGGCGGGTGGCGGTGAAGTTAATCCCGCTTCCTTGGGGGCCAATATCGACGGTTTTACCCCGGAGATCGGAAAAGGTGCGAATATCAACGGCATTCTGACTCACGAGATGGACATATTCTTCCGTTAGCAGGGCTACGGCCATCACTTCCCCGGCTTTCATGGCGTCGCTGGCCACATCCAACTGCACTAGGGCAAAGTCCACCTCTCGATCCAGCAGGCGTTGTAGATTTTGTTGAGATCCTTGGGAATCAAATGAATCTTCCACTTCCAAGTTCACCTGGGAGACAACCTGTTGAATTTGTTTGCCAATGCGACCATAGGCACTTTGATTGCTACCACTAGATAGGCGAACCGTTGGGATCGAAGGACTGCAACCACTCATACTGCCAGCCACCAGCCCCACAATGAGGGCAATGAGCCAGGGTCGTAAGGGGATAAATCGTGTCAAGGCGGCGTAGGGCATTATGGTTTGATCACAAACTCTGACAGGGTTTTTCTAGGCTGATACAGTAATCACTGTCAACGTAACACGCTAGGGATAATACCCCCATGGATAGATTGCCTTGTCGCCGATTGGAATTGGGGTGTGTTTCCTATGGTCAGGCTTGGCGCTGGCAACGGCAATGGGTGTCGGCAAAATTGGCCAATGGTGATCGCCCTGATGGGCTAATGTTGTTGGAGCATCCACCGGTTTATACATTAGGAACGGGGTCGAAGGAAAAATATTTAAAATTTGACCCCCGTTTTCCCCCAGCGGAGTTGTGGCGGACGGAACGGGGGGGGGAGGTGACCTATCATTGTCCGGGGCAGTTGGTGGGATATCCCATTTTGGATTTACGCCACTTCCAACCGGATTTGCACTGGTATTTACGGCAGTTAGAGGAAGTCTTGATCCAAACCTTGGCGGTTTTCGGGTTACGGGGGGAAAGAATTGCGGGTTTGACAGGGGTGTGGCTCGATGGGGTGAAGGTGGCGGCGATCGCCATTAAGGTCACGCGCTGGATTACGTTCCATGGCTTTGCGCTGAATATTTGTCCTGATTTAACCGGCTTTGAACAGATTGTGCCCTGTGGCATTGACGATCGCCCGGTGGGGAGTTTGGCCCAATTTTTACCGGGGATCAGGGTGCAAGATGTGCAGCCAGTGTTGGCCAACACCTTTGCCGCAGTCATGGCGATCGCCTGGGATGAAGATCAAACCTTTCCCGATTGGTTACAGCATCCAGGAGATCCCCCGGATTAGCCTCTACGTTGTTTCGTGAGCATCGGTAACGGTGGCCGGCTGGAGGGACTGGGGGGTAAGTAACGACGGGGGGCCTGTCCTACGGCGATCGCTTCTGTCTTTTGTCCTTGCCACCACCGAATCCCTAACCCTAAAAATGCCACCACAATACCGACGGAAAATAGGCTCCATTTGCCATCCACCCCCCCCAGCACTATGTCCACCGCCGCCATAATTAAAACGAAGCTAGAAATCGGCTCACGACGATAAAACCCTTTGACCAGACGAGGCAAATAAAAATTCATAGAGCGGGAATTAATCAGGACTAGAGACGCCACCGCAGTGATTCAGTGATTCTACGGCCATTATATCCACTCTGTCGGTGCAAGCAACGCCGGAAAATATGGGAGAATGGGTGGGAGGCTAGACTCCTAAAGCCTTGATTTTAGGGTGCGTAGCTCAGTGGATAGAGCATCCGCCTTCTAAGCGGACGGTCGCAGGTTCGAATCCTGCCGCACCTGTTAGCTGTTTTGAGATTCTAAAATGCCTTCTGCCCCATGGGCGATCGCCCGGAGGTGATCCAAGGTTTCGGTCTTGACCCCTTGCCATAGTCCCCGCTGGTGGGCCTCTAATAACCGCTCTGCCATATCCCGTAATGCCCAAGGGTTGTGGGCTTGGATAAAGTTTTGAACGGCTTGATCAAACAGATAGGTCTGGGCTACGCCCTCGTACATAAAATCGGCCACGCAATGGGTCGTGGCGTCATAGGCAAATAAATAATCCACTGTGGCGGCCATTTCAAATGCGCCTTTGTAACCGTGGCGCATCACCCCTGCAATCCATTTGGGATTGACAACCCGAGAACGGTAAACCTTAGCAATTTCCTCCGTTAATAATTTCACCTTGGGACGGCTGGGATTGCCATGATCCCCAAAATAAACCGTGGGATTTTGCCCCGTTAATGACCGGACAGCGGCGGTTAATCCCCCTTGAAATTGGTAATAATCGTCGGAATCGAGCAAGTCATGTTCGCGGTTGTCTTGGTTATGCAACACAATTTGCAAATTTTTTAAGCGCTGGGCAAACACCTCTGGCTGACTGTGGCCAATGCCCTGGCGATCGTAGGCGTAACAACTCCAATTGAGATAGGCCTGGGCTAAATCTTGGTCGTCCTGCCAATTTTGTGCTTCGATGAGTCCCTGCAAACCAGCCCCATAGGCCCCTGGCTTGGAACCAAAAATGCGGTAATTAGCCCGGATCTGCGCTTGGTCTGGGGTGAGGCCTTGGGCACGCCATTGCTCGGTTTCCGCCTTTACCTTGGCCGCTAAGGGATTCATCTCAGGGGGTTCGTCCAATTGGGCCACAGCGGCGATCGCCTGATCGAGCAATGCCACCAAATTGGGAAATCCATCCCGAAAAAAGCCAGAAATCCGCACCGTCACATCCACCCGAGGCCGTTGCAACGTAGCCAAGGGTAAAATCTCAAAATCAATCAGGCGGCGGGACGGCCCATCCCACACCGGTTGTACCCCCAGTAAGGCCAACACTTGGGCAATGTCATCCCCCCCTGTCCGCATAGTGGACGTGCCCCAAATAGAAATGGCGAGGGTTTGGGGATAGTCACCGTTGTCTTGGGTATAACGTTCAATCAGGGTTGCAGCGGCCCGACGGCCAATGTCCCAGGCCGTTTCGGTGGGGATGGCGCGGATATCCACCGAGTAAAAATTGCGGCCGGTGGGCAACACATCGGGACGGCCCCGGCTGGGGGCTCCCGCAGCACCACTGGGAATAAATTCCCCGTCTAATCCCCGCAGTAGATTGGTAATTTCCTGGGGCGTTTGGTGGAGTAATGGTAATAATGTGTCAGCAATCCACCCTAAGGTGTTTTGGGTTTGTTCCCCTGGGGTAAATTCTTCTGTCCACCCAGGACGGCAATTCAAAGAATGATCATTGTCAAAGGGAAAATTCATAGCCAAAAATATATCAGAGATTAACAAGTTAGAACATGGCAATAATCGGCGATCGGCAACTGACACGTCACGGCTCCTTGCCCCTAGACCAAAGCTTACCAACGGTGCAGAAACTTCAGTGGTTGTCTTTTCGACAAGTATTAATAGGGCAATTCATTTCAAATGACAGTGATTAGTCCATCATTTAGCGCTTAGTCAAGCCTGATACGCTTGCGTTGGGAACTCTATTGCGGTTACTATCTGCCAAGACTATTTGCCTAATGTGCTAACGTTATTCCCGCTCAAAAGCAGCGCATGACAATCCGCTGAGTGAATTACCTGCTCGTGGTTGCCCTCAGCTAAGGGGCTACGATCCGAGAACAAAGGATTCGTTAAGCGGTTATTCGAGTTGAGAAATCCCTATGTCACGATTGTCTGGTTTTGTTCTTACTTTTCTATCGGTTTTGTTAACCAGTCTGCCAGCAATGGCCGGCCAATTGGTTAATTGGAATTTTAACGCCGCCCAAAACCGATTTACGTTTTATACCAATTCGCGGGTACAACCGACAGCGCAATTAATTCCCAATCCCACCCGCATTGTGGTGGATTTACCCGGTACAACCCTGAGCGGCCCGACTGTTCGCCAGCCCGCTGGAGGCAAGGTCAAAGAAATTCGCATCGGTGAGCCGGACAGCTTTACAACCCGGGTGGTGATCGAATTAGATGCGGGTTACACCGTTGATCCCCAGAAAGTTAAAGTCCGGGGCATTACGCCGACGCAATGGGTGGTGGAATTACCAACACCGGAGTTAGTTCCGGCCAACACGACCCCACCTCCCCCTCAAAATACCGCTCCGATGGGGCCCCAGAGTGGGTTGCCAGCTACCAACAATCCCAATGTTCAGGTTACCGCCAGTGGGTTGTTTGTGCGCCTCGACAAAAATGGCAGCAATAATCAACTCAGGATGAAGTCGAATTCCCGCCAAAAAACCCTTGAGTTTGAGCTAGGGGGCGCTGTCCTACCCGAGGGGTTAAAGGGGCAATCTTTTCCGATTAATCAGTTTGGGGTTAGTGAAATCCAGTTTTCTGACAAGGAGAGCGATCCCCGTTTATCGTTAGCTCTACAAGAAAGTGGGGTGAGTTGGAATGCCTATTACAGCCGCGTCGGGGGAGGCATTGTTCTGCTCCCAAAGTCGGATAGCCGGTCTCAGGGATCACAGCCTTCGAGACCGGAATCCTTTTCTGCTAGTACGGGATCACCGGCTTTGGATAGGGTTCCCCCAGATTCGGCGTCATCGGGGTCATCAACCACAACGGTGGTCCAGTCCCAACGGTTTTCTAGTGGCAATTTGGCCACCATTACGGCGATCGATATTACCCGTGATGACAGTCAATTACTGATTCGCGGCGATCGCCAAATCACAGCTAGAGGAACATTGAACCGCCTTACGGGCAACTATGAAGTGCGGATTGATCGGGCCCAACTCGCTCAACAATTCCAAAGCCCCAAACTTGAAGCCAATGGCCCCATTTATCAACTCAATATCCGCCAGGAAACCCCGGATACGGTGTTAGTGATTGTCCAGGCCAATGCCGGTAGACGGTTTGGGCGTTTATTTCGCTCTGGGGGAACCCTTTATGCCCTAGAGTTGATCCCCGATGCCACGGCCAATCGTCCGGGGCCAAGACCGGGGCAACCTCCCCAGTCTGGGGGCAATATTCCCATTGCCATTATTCCTCCGCCCCCCGGCTCCCAACCCAGCCTCCCCCCCAATATCAATAATCCCTCCCTCCCGCCGGCCAATTTACCCCGGGTTCCCCAGGGCAGTCGGTTAGTATTTATCGATCCGGGCCATGGGGGCAAAGATCCGGGGGCGATCGGTTTGGGGGGGGTGCAGGAAAAGGATGTTATTATGCCCATTTCCAGGTATGTTGCCGAGTATCTAGAACAACAGGGGGTGAGGGTGTTGATGGCCCGTACCAGCGATTACTTTGTCAGTTTACAGGGACGAACGGACATGGCTAATCGGGCCGGGGCGGATTTATTTGTCAGCATCCATGCCAATTCCATGGGTAAAGGTCGTCCTGATGTGAGTGGTTTTGAGATTTACTATTTTGGCAGTCCGGGACTATCCCAGGCCATTCACCGTAATGTCATCCGTTCCGTGGATGTCAAGGATCGGGGCGTTCGTAAAGCCCGATTTTATGTGTTACGAAATTCCCGCATGCCTTCTACTTTGGTGGAAACTGGCTTTGTGACGGGCTACGAAGATAATGCTAAACTGACCAATCCAGCCTATCAAAAACAAATGGCCCAGGCGATCGCCCGGGGAATTTTAGAGTATTTGCAACAAAGATAAAGCGAGTACGTCCTTTATGTTCAAATTCAACAAAACCTGACTTTAATGGAGACCTAAGCCCCTGAATTCTATTTACTTCCCCTATTATTCGTGTTTCAATAACAAGCATCTTTCTCTAATTACCAGATATAGCCCCATAAACAATGCGTGAGCCCCAGCGTAGCCGAATTGGCGTTTTTGATAGTGGTGTGGGGGGGTTAACCGTTTTACGCGAGCTTTATCGACAATTACCTAAAGAATCCATTCTTTACTTTGGCGATACAGCACGGCTACCTTACGGCAACAGATCCCCGCAAGAAATTATTCAGTATGTCCGCGAAATCCTGACTTGGATGGCCCAAGAACCGGTAAAAATGGTGATCATGGCCTGCAATACCAGTTCAGCCCTCGCCCTAGAGACGGTTCAACAGGAATTCCCCCTGCCTATTTTGGGCGTTATCTTACCAGGGGCCCGCGCCGCCGTTCGACAAGGTAATCGGATTGGGGTGATTTCCACACCAGCAACCGCAGCAAGTAATGCCTATCGCAATGCCATCCATGAAGTTAATCCTTCGGCGGAGGTGTGGCAAGTGGGATGCCCGGAATTTGTCCCCCTGATCGAGCAAAATCGCATCCATGAGCCTTATACCCTCAAAGTCGCCCAGCGGTATCTCCAACCCCTTTTAGACGCGGATATTGATACATTGGTGTTTGGTTGTACTCACTATCAACATTTGACCCCCGTGTTGCGGCAAATTTTACCGAAACACATTCGGCTGGTTGATCCGGCGAGTTATGTGGTCAAAGCTGCCCGTCAGGAACTCGAAGTGATGGGCTTACGTAATGCGGAAATGTCCGTGGCGACCCATTTCACGGTCAGTGGTTGTCCCCAACAGTTTGCCCA
>JBJOGT010000454.1:0-6657 GCA_046048115.1 Cyanobacteriota bacterium
GTAAATACGTTGAGCCTTTTGTGTCTTGCGCTACATTCTGAATTTGGAATTGCTGGCTCGTATTCCGGATTATCACACTTACCAACAACTGGGGATTCCGATTGGTTCTGGTGATGTGGAATCTAGAATTAAGCAGGTTAGCGCTCGGGTTAAACTTTCCGGTGCTCGTTGGAATCGAGAAAATGTCCCTCAAATTCTCCGTCTTCGCTGTGCCTACCTCAATCGCTCTGCCCCTTTCTTTCGGTACATAAATACTAAATTTACCGTACTGACTTAAATGGGATGCCCCCGTTTCCGGGGATATTGTAATAAGCTAGGAGCAAAGTTTTGTCGTCTTGAGTACGTTGGTTGAGACGATCTGAATTTAAAAAATTATCCAAATAATCAGGGTTTTGCTCGGGATCGGCGGTTTCTTGCAGATAAATTTCCAGCGGTTGAAAGAAGGGGGGAAAGGCGCTCCAATCCCGTTTTTTAATGGCCACGGTTTCCAGGCCGTCGGTGGCAGCACAAATAAAACTCACAGGGTCTGAACTTTGGTAAACTTGGAGGGATGTAACAGCGTTTTCTGACGTAATAAAAGCGGTTTCATTGGCAAATTCGCCTTTATCTGGGGTAAATAAGAGTTGATAATTTTCATCACCGCGATGAACAACTAAAAATCCATCCCCCACTTGCATGGCGATCAATCCCTGGGGATGGGCAATAAAGACTAATAGGGTGGACGCGAGGGCAGACATGTCGCAATTTAGGGTCTGGGCCTGTTGGCGTAGGTCGTGTTGTAGCCGTTGCAGTAGATGTTCAAAAAAACGCCGGGTTTTGGGCTGATCGAGTTTTTCGACCCACTGGTTTTCCCCCCGTCGCAGGGCAAAGTTGTGCCAACGCTGTAAAAAATCTAGGCTACTTTGAACTACTAGCTGGGCACCGGTTTCTGCTTGGCTTGCGCTGCCAGCTCCATCGGCGATCGCCCCGAGGAGAATACCCTGATCTAATAGACGATAAGCACTGGCATCCTGGCAGGGTTGACCTTGGTGTTGATGACTGAGGCCAACGACTGATCGGGCGATCGCTTTCCAGGAATTGATCAGACTTGTAGAAATAGGAGGATTCACAGGCATTATTAGGTACTAATTTGTCCCCAACCCACTGGGGGCAGGGCGATGACGTCTCCCACTTTATTCTGGGAAACCCGTCGCATAGAACTGCTCAGCCAGACAAACAGAGAACTGAAGTCTAAGCCATTTAACAATATCGGTGGACGTTGGGGAGGGGCAATTTGTTTTAATGTGTCAAAATCTGCTCCTTCCACACCGACAGCAAAAAATAATAATTTATTCTCGTGTTCTGCCTGGTGAAGGCGTTCTGCCGCCTGTTGCCATTGATCCGTCGGGGCACCATCGGTAATTAAAAAAATCCAGGGTCGGTAATATTGCACCCCATTTTCCCGGTAGTCTGCCTTCCGCTGATCCAGTAAATCCAATGCTTTTTCGATCGCTCCGGCCATGGGGGTTAATCCATCCGCTTGTAGAAGAGGCGGGTTAAATTCATCAATGGTGATGAAATTCTGCGCTACTCTCACCGATCGCCCGAAGGTAATAATGGCCACTTCCACACTTAATGATGCCTGTGCATCCATTTGTACTTCATGCTTAAATACCTCTAAACCCCGCTGTAACTCCTGTAAGGGTGCACCGGTCATTGATCGAGACGTATCCACCAGCAAAATCACCGGACAACGATTTTCGGGATTATCAACAAATTTGGGTAGTAAACCGATGGACATTAACGAATCTCCTAGCCGAATGGGCTCATTCATATATATAGGTTTTATCTCGCTAATCGCTAATTTTAGCGGATCGCTACTTTTAACTCATGACAGAAGATTCTAATGGATTCTAGGGCCTCTGGGGGAGACTGGTCGGCAAGACGTTTAACGATGGCACTGCCCACAATCACCGCATCGGCTCCCCAGGCTTTTACTTGTTGGGCTTGTTCCGGTTGGGAAATACCAAAGCCCACCCCAATGGGTTTATCCGTTACTTGGCGAATGCGTTGTAATAATTCCTCTACCCGATTGCCCACCTGGGTTCTGACCCCCGTTACTCCGGTCACACTGACTAAATAAATAAATCCTTGGGATTGTTTGGCGATCGCCTCAATGCGTTCGGGGGAACTAGTGGGAGCGACTAAAAGAATTAATGCTAATTGGCGATCGGCGGCGGCTTTGAGTAAAGCATCGGACTCTTCCAAGGGTAAATCCGGCACCACCAATCCCTGCACCCCAGCGGCCTTGACCTTATCGAGAAAAACTTCAACCCCTTGGTAAAAAATGGGATTGTAATAGGTAAATAAAATGATCGGTGCTTTAATTTCCCCTTGAACCCCTTGCACCAACGCCAACACATCATCCAATTTGACCCCTTTTTGCAAGGCTCGGGTGGCGGCTGCTTGAATGACGGGGCCATCGGCCAACGGATCGGAATAGGGAACCCCCAACTCAATTAAATCCGCTCCCGCTTGATCCAATACCCGCAATGCTTGGGCAGTGGTAGCCAGATCGGGATCTCCCGCTGTCAAAAATGGGATTAGGGCACATTCACCCCGTTCACGCAGGGCAGCAAAACAGGCGGCAACAGCACTCATGAATGATTTTCAATAACTGATAAGAATAATCGGGGCAAGCCTCAAACATTTTGCCACAGTCCCAACCCCAAGAATCGTTTAATTGGGGTTTAGGAAACAGCAGGGGGAGAATTGCTTATTTCTTTTGAAGTCGGCTAGGTCACCGCACCACCTGGACAGGCATGACTAAATAGGTCATTTTCAATCCCCCTAGGGGGGTGAAGATCACTGGCTGATTGCCTTCATTGAGGTGGATCTGAATATCATTACTGGGCAAAGCCTTTAATCCATCCAGTAAATACTTAATATTGAAGGCAATATCACAACTTTCTCCCAAAATTTCGGCCCCCATGGATTCTCGTCCATTACCCAAATCCTGGGCTTCTACGGAGAGTTGTAATTGGTTCGATTCCGTTTGGAGGCTGAATTGGACCAAATTATTTTTTTGATCCGCCAACACCGATACCCGTTCCAAACCACTGAGTAAACGTTTGCGTTCCACACTGACGGTGCGGCTAAATTGGCGGGGAATCAGTTGTTGATAGGCGGGATAGGCGCCATCCAGTTTGCGGCAGGTCAAGCGCTGATCGCCGATTTCAAAAATGACCTGGGTTTCGTCCACAATGAGTGCCACCAAATTGGTATTGGCATTGTTGGCCACCATGCGTTCCAGTTCCCGCAGGGCCCGGGCTGGAATGGTGACGGCAAAGTCCTCTAGGTTACTGGCGATCGCCACAGTTTCTCCGTCTTCATTTTCTGTCTGAGTGGGGGCTTCCACCACAGCGAGGCGGTGGCCATCGGTGGCCGCAAATTCTAAACTTTCACTGTTGCCTTTAATGTGAACCCCGGTTAACACCTGCTTGGTTTCATCGGTACTAGCAGCAAACAACGCCCCCCGTAGCCCTTCATTCAACGTTGCCACGGGTAACATTAGGGGGTTGACCCCTTCCACCGTCGGTAAGGTAGGAAATTCCGCCGCGCTCAGACCCCGGATTTGGAACCGCCCCGACTCGGAGGTAATGGTGGTCAGTTGGCTTTCCCCCAGGTCGCTATCGGGATCAATTTCGAGGGTAATGTCGCCGTCCGGTAAACGGGAAACAATATCGTTGAGTAATTTGGCCGGGAGGGTGATGCTGCCCCCCTGTTGTACATCGGCGGTAAAGCGGGTTTGGATACCTAGGCTCAAGTCAAATGCTGTTAAACGGAGGCAATTGTCTTGGTCATCGGCAACCAGCAGGACATTCCCCAATACCGGTTGCTGGGGACGGGAAGAAACGGCGCGACTGACGAGGGAAAGGTTGTTATTGAGGTCACTTTGACGGCAAATCAGTTTCATAGACCAATGGGAAATGAGGGGAGGACTCCCCATTGTATAAGCACGGCGATCGCCTGCAATAGTTTAAAAGATCTTGTTTGATGAAAGCTGGATTTAGCGTTGATCTTCCCAGGTTACTTCGCCTTGGCTGATCCCACGGATTGCTTAACCAGATCGTCTGCCAACACGGTGGAGACCATGGCGGCCAATACAATTTCTGGGGTGACGGTGAAGGGTAAACGGTGGATGTCAGATTGGGGTAAGCAGGTAAATTGGGCCACTTGGCGCAGTTCCTCCAGGGAAATATGGCTTAATCCCAACGCTTCTAGGGTTTTGGGTAACCCGATTTGATCATAAAAGCTGATTAATTGACGGCGGGCGGTGGCGGCTAGTTGGGAACCGGTGACTAATTCCTCTAACCTTAACTGGACGAGAATGCCGTAAGCGACTTTTTCTCCGTGTAACGCCCCGTGGGCCTGGGGTAATTGGGTCAGGCCATTGTGAACGGCATGGGCGGCAACGGTACGACAATTGGCTCCCCCTAATCCCCCCACAACGCCAGCCATTAATAACGCCCCATCCACCACTTCCCGCCAAACCTCGCTACCGGGATGGGCGATCGCCTCGGCGGATTTTTGCAACAGAATGTCCCGTAACACCCGGGCCTGTTGCACGGCGGCCACGGTCAGGGTATCACTGCTGTGGCCACTACTAACGGAGGCTTCATACCATTTGGCGATCGCATCCCCAATGCCAGCAACGAGTAACCGTTGGGGGGCTTGCTGGATCAGGTCGTAGTCCACAATCAGTAAATCCGGGCAACGATCCAGGGTCACGTCATACTGGAACGCCCCCTCATCGCTGTAAACGTTGGAAAGTCCTGTCCAACCAGCACAGGTGGCCGCCGAAGTAGGTAAAGTAATGATCGCCCGCTGGGTTTGGTGGGCAATCAGTTTGGCGGTATCTAATGCTTTGCCTCCGCCGATGCCCAAGATGAAATCACACTTTTCCGCTGTAACTCGATCCCGTAGGCGCGATAAACTGGATTCCGCACAGTCGGGTAAATAATCGGCGATCGCCCAGGTACAGTCCTCGGTTTTTTCCAGTTGCTTTAAGGGTTTTTCAATCAGTTTTAGGGTACGTTTTCCCCCGATGACCAGACCTTTGCTCCCAAACTGCTTTAGCCGTGCCCCCGCCGCCACCAATGAACAGCGAATCACCTGGGTCGGGGCGATCGCCATAGGGACTAACAAGGGGGACGGATTACTAGTGGCGGTGGTCATGGAACAAACAGTAGAGATTTAATGATGGGAAGGAGAGCGTTTGAATGCATTTGCCCGGAGTTGACAAGGGATAGAAAAAAATCCCTCGTAGCAATTAATTTATAACAATAAACAATTCTTGCCCATTGTCCTTCCGGTGGGTTTTAGCCCCAATCCCTTTCGCTGTTCCCCTTGCCCATGTCCCATACCTTCCTTCGCCATCCCCTAGTGCGCCGTGCCAGTGACCCGTTTTTTAATCTCATCGGGCAGTTATTGACCCCCGATTGGGATGCTCGTCTGTTAGGGGTCAGTCAGTTGGCGATCGCCACCGTCATTGATATCGGTGCGAATAAGGGGCAGTTCGCTAAAAAAATGCGACGGCAGTTCCCCCGTGCCCAGATCCTTGCCTTTGAACCCATTCCCACTGCTTATACTGTTTTGAAACAATGGGGCGATCGCCAATCGAATCAGGTGAAAACCTTTAACCTAGCCTTAGGAGAAAAGTCCGATATTTTAGAAATTAACAGTCATGTTTTATTCTCCGCCTCGTCTTCTTTACTCACCACCACTGAACTCTGTGAAAATCTTTATCCCATGGTGAAGGAACAGGAAAAAATCAAAATTCAACAATCAACCCTTGACCATGAAATTACTCAGTTAGATCAAAAACTAGCATCTGAATTATTAATCAAAATTGATGTCCAAGGCTATGAAGACCGGGTCATTCGAGGCGGTCAACAAACCCTCAGCCAAGCCAAAGCCTGTATTCTCGAAATTTCCCTCGACCAACTTTATCAAGAACAATGTCAATTCCGGGATCTTTTTTATCTGTTAGATGAACTGGGGTTACAGTATGCTGGTAACTTGGATCAAGTCATGGCAAAAGATGGTCATGTGCGTTATCTAAATGCCCTATTTATCCGACCAAATTAGGCAACCTTTCAAGAACTGAGGGTAAAGCTTGGAGAGACCCACGGTCTTGGCCCAAATGATGCCCTTTAAACACCATAAAGTTGTCAAAAACACAATTGTCAAGAGAAAACTTATCCTGCTTTTAACCCACAACATTCCCTTTGTGCCCCCCTTGAAGAAGCCGCAATGGCTTTGCCCTGCTGGCAATGGCTAAAGTCAAGATTTGACTGCTATTCCCGGTTTGCCCAATACACTGCTTCTAGTAAAACCTCCGACGATGGTTTGGCAACACCATCCAGGTCAGGTAATTGAAGCAAGGTACTCACTTGCTTGGCTAACCGCTGACTCGTCTCAATTTTGGCACTGGCCAACAACCCATGACGATGGATCAAGTAATCATGGATAACCAACCAATGATCAGGGGTCAATAGGTGTAGGTTCCCATCGGCTTTTAACCGTTGGGCCAACGCTTGGGCCTGCTCTGGATAAGACAACATAATTGGGCGATCTCCCAGAGAGCCGTTACGTGGTGCGTCCCATTCAGTCCGT
>JBJOGT010000455.1:0-7572 GCA_046048115.1 Cyanobacteriota bacterium
CCGCCTTAAGCTTATTAAACGTCAGGCTTATGGATTTCTTAACTTTGAAAATATGCGACGACGGTTTTTAGCTTGCTTTTCAACATAAGTTTTTATTATCACTCTTTGGTCGGGAGAGCCCCCAAAGGCAAAGAGTTTACCTCTGGTCATAAAGAACTTTTACGACTGCTCGCCCAGTGGATTGGAGGGGAAATTGAACGTCAGCAACGGGAGAAAGAACTGGAAGAAGCTAGGGATATGGCTCTCGCTGCAACCCAGGCAAAGAGTGGGTTTTTGGCGACAATGAGCCATGAGATTCGCACCCCCATGAACGCTATCATTGGCATGACTGGAATTTTGCTTGGTACTGATTTAAACCCAGAGCAAACAGAATATGTTGAAACCATACGCAATGGCGGTGATACCCTCCTGTCTTTGATTAATGATATTTTAGATTTTTCTAAAATTGAAGCCGAAAAACTTGTCCTAGAAAAGGCTCCCTTTCTAGTTAGAAATTGTGTTGAAGAAGCCTTTGATTTGGTGTTAAGTCAAGCAATTAATAAAAAACTAGAATTAGCCTTTGAAATTTCCCCAGAGATACCGGATGTCATTGTGGGAGATGTAACTCGTTTACGACAGGTTTTACTGAATTTACTCAGTAATGCGGTTAAGTTCACCCAAGCAGGAGAAATTTATTTAAAAGTTGAAAATCAAACCTACCATGGAATGGCAAAAAATAGTCTTCAGCAAAAGAGTGGAATTCATTGTCTAAAATTTTCCCTTAAAGATACAGGCATAGGCATTCCTGCCAATAGATTGAATCATTTATTTGAGCCGTTTACCCAGGTAGATTCATCTGTGACTCGAAAATTTGGGGGAACCGGGTTAGGACTCGCTATCTCAAAAAAACTGGTAGAAAGTATGGAAGGAGAGATCTGGGTGGAAAGTCAAACAAACCAAGGCACAATCTTTTTTTTCACCATTCAAGTTAATGCAGCCAAAGAGCCATTTACCAATTATCGAGAGGTATCTGGGTGTCCTTTGGAGGGAAAACGGTTGTTAATCGTGGATGATAATGCCACAAATCGCAAAATTCTAGATAAACAAGCCCAGTCCTGGGGAATGCTGACTCGGGCGTTTGAATCAGGGGAGTCGGCGCTTCAGGTTTTGGAACAGGGAGAACCGTTTGATGTTGCAATTTTGGATATGCAAATGCCTGGCATCGATGGTTTATCCTTGGCGAGGCGAATCAAGCAATATGGGCTAACCTCGCAATTGCCCCTAATTATGCTGACATCCATGGGGCTTTCCATTACTTCTAATGAAGAAATTGATGCTTTATTTGTGGCATTTTTAAACAAGCCGATTAAGCAGTCTAAACTTTATAATAATTTAATCAATATTTTCGGATTTTCCCCAACGACGGTAACGAAATTGAGTGAGCCGTCTAATGCGCCAGCACCGAGTCAATTATCACACCTTAACCCCCTAAGAATTCTATTGGCGGAAGACAATGCGGTTAATCAAAAAATTGCGTTATTACTCCTGGAAAAATTAGGATATCGAGCAGATTATGTGGCAGATGGACGAGAGGTATTAGCCGCCCTGGAGCAGTGTATTTATGATGTGATCCTGATGGATGTGCAGATGCCAGAAATGGATGGATTAACGGCGACTAAGACGATTTGTCAGCTTTATCCTGCCCCCCAACGTCCCAAAATTATTGCAATGACAGCCAATGCCATGTTAGGCGATCGCCAACTGTGTTTAGAGGCAGGGATGGATGACTATATTTCTAAACCGGTTCGTTTGGAAGAGTTAGCATCGGCCCTCCAAAAATGTCACAAATCTCCTGAATTAATCACACACAAAACACCTAATTTCATCAATGCCGAAGCCATTAATCACGATCCGCCGGAAGCAATAACCCAGAATGTAGAAGCGGCAGCATCACCCAAGCCTATTCTCGATTTAAACATTCTTAACGCAACAATCAGTCACCTTGAAGAAATTAGCGATCAAAATGAGTTTAAAAACTTAATTGAAATCTATTACCAAGATTCTCCCCCCTTAGTCGCAGCGGTGGTGGAGGGGTTAGAAAAAAAAGATTTTGACAAGCTAACCTTTGCTGCTCACACCCTAAAGTCTAGCAGTCATATTTTTGGGGCGACAAAATTTGTTGATCTTTGTACTTTATTAGAAACAATAGGACGCTCTGGTCAAACGGAAAATTGCCCTATTACACCCGACGATTTTCAACAAGCTTACGAGGAAGTTCGGGATGAATTACGTAAATTTCTCTCTAAATAACTGGGTTTTGCTGAAAAAGTCGCTCACAAAAAAGTCTCAGATAAAATGGCTTTTTCGACATGGATATGAAAAGAGTTACCGAGTAGGAGAATATGGAGCGGAAAAGCAATGTTAGCAAGGCGTGAATATGGATTTCCCAATTTTGACCATCTACGGACAAGACTCCTTGCTGCCTTTTGTGATTACTTTAACTTATAACCGTCATTCCCAGAGAACCACCACCAACTTCAACAATCACCGCAATTTCAAACCACCTATCAACAGGGAAATGTGGTGTTATACCGTCAAGATAGTAATCAAAAAACTCCCCAGCAACATTAACCAGGGAGTTCTATAAATTTGCTAGACAATTACATAAAAACGAAATCAGCAGTAGTTAACGCAGTCGTTTCAATGCCCAACAGGGTCGCAAAGGTGTTGCCGTTGAGGGCAATGCTGTTGCCGCTAAAGGATAGGCTGTTGAAATCAACCCCTGAACCTTGGTTAGCAATGCCAATAACGTCGGTTCCTTGGGTAAAGTCCGTGACAATGTTGGCATCGGTGGGAAGGGTATCAGTTAACAACCAGAACTGATCCGCCCCCGCACCGCCGGAGAGGAGATTGTCGCCTCCTTCACCTACGTAGAATTGGTCATCACCATCACCACCCAAGGCGCGACCTGATGCTCCCAAGAAAAAGATGTCGTTACCCGCCCCACCAGAGAGACGATAACCCGTGGCATCGGTGGCATCAATTTCATCATCCCCACTGCCAGCATTGAGGCGATCGCCGTTGCCCACAAAAATGACATCTGCACCGCTACCCGTGTTAATGCGGTTATTGCCAGCGGCGGCTCCACCAAAGAGGATATCCACTTCATCATCCCCACCCCCAGTAAAGAGCGTGTCATTAACACCCACGAAATCTGAACCAGCAATGAGGATATCGGCGTCAGGGCTACCAAAGACCAATTCCCCAACGGGAACGGGCGGCAGGGGATCGATAACTGTATCTTCCCGGAAAGCCAAGTTTTGAATACGGGTATCCAAGTCACGGGGGGTATCGGCTTGGTTAAAGGCGGTTTCCGGCGTGCTGAAATTAGCAGCTAAATATTCTGCCAGGGCATCCTGCTCAGATCCATCGGGGGCAAAGGTGGCGACGCCGGTACGGGGGGCCTCGTCGGGGAGGCTTAGGTCAATCCGATTAGCCCCATCGCCTGTGGGGAAGGGATAACCATCGCCGCCCCCGGCCAAAAAGTTTAGGGTAACCATGCGGAAGGTACGACTGGCATCACCGACAATTTCACCCTCTTTGACTACCACATCTAAATCCTTGCCCGTTTCATCTTCGATCGCCAGGGAAACAAGGCGATCGCCGGGGTCGCGGGTTAAATCCACCGCAATACCTAACCCAGACACCTGGGGAAAACGTCCCTGTTGGTTGCTGTCGTCTGGGCTGCTAGCGGCAAAACCATGTTCGATGATGTCCACTAATTCTTGGGCAGTAACGGTCAGCAGGGTTAAGCCATTATTGAAACGGAGCGCATTAGCAATATCGGTTTGGGAAATTCCCCCGGCCGGTTTGACCACATTGCCGTCAGCATCCCGGACTTCTTCCGTGGGTAACCGCTCTGCCTCCCCGGTGCCCCCCGGTGGGACGATGACCTGACCAATATCATCCCGGATACCACCGCCATTTTTCAGGGAAATGACCACATTCGAGTCCGCTGCTTTGGCGATCGCCAAGTTGGCATCGGCGGTTAAATTGCCTAAGTTGGTTTCTTGGATCCGCACATCTCCCCGCAAACCCGCTAGGTAAACATCACTGACCCCGAAGACATTACTTTCCGTGGCTAAAATCACGGTGCGGAGTTGGTCAACAATGCCTTGAATTTCGGGATCAATTAGTCCCTCGGCCCCTAAATCTTCAACCCCTTGGTCGTCGGTGGCATAGGCCCCACTGATAGCTGGGTCATAACTTTCGGGGATAATCACGCCGTTTGCATCAAAGTCAATTACCAAACGGCCGACATATTTGTAATTACCGTCGGTATTGACCACCGCCACAGGATTCCCATCGACATCGGTTTTGATAATGGGATAAACGCCTTGGGCCGTGTCCCCGTCCCGGAGGCGATCGGTTTCATCCACTAACCGGGTATTGGAACCACCGGCCACAATGATATCCACATTACTCAGGCGGGTGGCCAACTCCTGCTCAATGGACAAAATTTGCATGTGGGCTAATAAGACCACCTTATTAATGTCAGGATTGGCTGTGAGTAGTTGATCCACATCCTGATGAATTTCCGCCGCTAAGGCATCAAGTTGTTCAGGGGTTGGAATACCGCTATCGAATCCCGTTGGATTAACAATGACATCGCCGGGGTTGGAAATAATGTTTAACGCTGGGGTGGTCGCCCCGACAACGCCAATTTTTTCGCCATTAACATCAATCACCGTAGTGGCCGCAATGCTATTGGGTTGGGGAGCTTGGCCATCGGGAACCACAAGACCGGCCAGGTTAGCATCGGTGCTGAAATCTAAATTAGAACTGAGGTAGGGGAAGTTAGTACCTGGGAAATTATCCTCGGCATCCCCGGCAATTAGGTCTTTCACTAAGCCTGTCCCGAAGTCAAACTCATGATTCCCAAAGGCGATCGCCTGGAAGCCTAAAGCATTTTGAATGAGGATATCGCCCCGACCTGCGCCCCCAAAAACCTCTGCGGAAGCGTTAAAGAACAGCCCAGGAATGTAGGCATCCCCGGAAGAGAGAATCAGGGTATTGTCAAAGCCCGCATTACCGTCATTATCGAGGTCTTGATTGAGCAGGGCATTGAGTACCGCAGAAAATCGCGGCGCATCATTGAGGGCGGGAACCCCGGCTTCTTGATCGGAGGTGTGGAATAGCTGGAGGGTGAAATTGGTCGTCATAGGATTGGCAAAGTTAATTTGGGCAAGGATGGGATCATGGTCACTGGCCCGTTGGGCATTATCCACAAACTCGGTGTTGAGCTGGACAATATCAACCTGGGCCTTGGTGCTGAGGTTGTTGGTCACCAAAATGTGGTCGAGGGCTTGGGAATTACCATCAAAAATGAAGCTATAGCGTTCCGTGTCCGGCAGGGTTTCCACCAAATTGGTCAAAACATCCCTGGCGAGGATTTCCAGGGGAGAGATAAATTCAAATTCGTTAAAGTCCCCGAGCACGACAACGTTGGCATCAGCGTTATTGGTTAAAACGGAATCGACAAAATCATTCACCACCTGGGCTTGGGCACGGCGTTGATTCAGGGAACCATTAATGGCGGGATCTTCTTGGCCATTACCATTGACCTCATCCCCCACGCTGGGTTGATTGACCCCAAACAAGGGACTACTGCCACCTTTGGAGGAAAAGTGATTGTTAACCACCGTCACTGTTTCACCGTTGAAGGTGAAGTCCGCAATCAGGGGCAACCGGGTTTCAAAGAAGGCTTCGTCATTGGCTTGGCCGCCGACGGTTTGCACTGATCCTTCAACTAACTCTATCCGGGCAGGATTGTATAGAAAGGCGGTGCGGATATTAGCCCCCGGTTGGCCGCCGCTAGTGTTGTTGCCAATAAAAGGATTGTCAATAAATTCGTAGGTCGGCCCTCCCGCTGTGGCGATCGCATCCACCAAGGTTTGCAGGGTCACGTCAGCACTAATCACGCCATCGTTAGTACTGCCACTATTGTCTTGGACTTCCTGTAACCCAATAATGTCCGGGGTATTAAGGTTAGTCACAATGTGATTGGCGATCGCCGTAAAGCGACCATTAGCAATGTCTGCATCCCCATCGGCATCATTGGGATCGAGGTTGAGGACGTTGTAGGTAGCGAGGAGGAGTTGATCAGCGCTGGGGGTCAGGGTACTGACTTCCGGTTGTAGGGTTGAAGGAATAATCTGACTAACAAAATCCTCCGTGGGAATAATTTCAAAATTGCCGAAGTTATAGCCAATCACCCCGGTCACATCCCCCAGACTGGCCCCCACATCGACATTGGGGAAGGCAAAATCCAAAATGCCGGTATCTTCATCAATCTGCACCCGCTCCGGATTGAAATCATTCGGGGCAATATTAATCGTTCCCCGTTGAGTCAGACCCGTGGCATTAACGCCGTTATCCAGTACCCCATAAATTTCCCCAAAGCCATTGGTGGGGCTGACGGTCACAACATCCTTCGCCGTGATCCGCATGGCTTCTAGGGATTCATAAAAATCAATGCCATCGGTGGAGGGGTTAAAAACATTCAGAGGATCACTGTCAATGACTTGATTCGGAATTGTCCGTCCCCCTTGGCCCAAAATCGTTGCGGCGGGTAACGGATTATTGCTGGATAAAACGTTGATGGTCGGATTACCACTAATTTGGGTGGTGGATAAATTACCGCTACTGGCACCACCGGGAGTAAATTCGCTCACCGTCCCCGATACCGTAATCGAATCCCCGACCTTCACCGTTGGGGCACTGCCGGTAAAAACAAAAATGGCTTCTGAAGTGGCAATGTCGTCATCAGGATTGGGATCTTGGAAATAAAATCCATTGGAATCCACAGCGGTCACAATACCGGACACGTCCATTACGGCTTGACCCACTAATGGCGAAGTATGACCCGCCCCTTGGATATCTCGAATGCGGGTGCTAGCCGTTGCGGCAGTAATGTCGATGTCATCAAGGCCAATCCATAAAACAGGGGGCGTGGAAGTCATAGGAAGATCCAAGAACGGCGATTTATGAGAATTGCAATTCTCAGAATACTGGACGTCACTGACATCAACATTAAGGTTTGATTAGGAACTGATTAAGCTTTGGAAAAGCTTTCTTTTGGGCGATAAATTAACTTTTTCTTAACCCATTAATTACCATTTTCTGCTCACAAAAAAATGGGTAGCTATGTTTAAATAACCGCCCCCATCGATATTTTTAGGTATTGAATTGCTTTTTAGGTAGGCGATCGCCGTTACACAAAGACAAAATCCGTTGCCGTTAGAGTTGTCGCATCAAAACCATTTAGGGTGGCAAAAATATCTCCATTCAGGGCAATGCTGTTGCCGGTGAAGCTGAGGCTATTGAAATTAACACCCAAATCTTGGTTAGCAATGCCAATCACGTCGGTTCCTTGGGTGAAGTCCGTGACAATGTTGGCATCAGGGTAGTAAAACAGAGAAGTGTGGGACAAATAATCTAAGAATGTCGTTTGATTAGGGGATTAGCTATGCAATGTTCATTATGTGGCTATCATAAAGCGCACAAATACGGCAAGACGAGCGAAGGTAGCCA